>NZ_JBQYSN010000091.1:0-20630 GCF_052686535.1 Agrobacterium sp. DKPNP3
CGATCGCGCTGACCGTGCTTGCCATGTTCCCGAACGCGGCCGATTACGACTTCAAGATTCTGGCGACGGATATCGATCCAAAGATTCTGGCGCAGGCCCGCGCCGGCGTTTACGACGACAATGCTCTCGAAACCGTGTCTCCCGCCATGCGCAAGCAGTGGTTTGCGGAGGTCGATGCCGGCGGCCGTCGCAAGTTCAAGATTGACGACAAGGTCAAGCGTCTCATCACCTTCAACGAGCTGAACCTGATGACGCAATGGCCTTTCAAGGGCAACTTCGACGTCATCTTCTGCCGCAACGTCGTCATCTATTTCGACGAGCCCACGCAGATGCGGATCTGGTCGCGTTTCGCCGGACTGTTGCCGGAAGGTGGTCATCTCTATATCGGCCATTCGGAGCGTGTCTCCGGCGATGCCAAGAACCTGTTCGACAATACCGGCATCACCACCTACCGCTACATCGGGCAGGCATCCGGGAGGAAGGCATGAGCGCACTCGCACGGGTACTCGTCGTTGATGATAGTCCGACCATGCGCGGCCTGATCTCGGCTGTGCTCAAGGCCGACCCGGAGGTCGAAGTCGTGGGTCAGGCCGGCAACGCCATGGAGGCGCGCGCCGCCATCAAGCAGCTCAATCCCGATGTCGTGACGCTCGATATCGAGATGCCAGAAATGAACGGCCTCGAATTCCTCGAAAAGATCATGCGCCTGCGGCCCATGCCCGTCATCATGGTCTCGTCGCTCACCCATCGCGGTGCGGATGCCTCTTTGGCGGCGCTCGAAATCGGAGCCTTCGACTGTGTCGGCAAGCCCGCGCCCGGCGATTCACGCCCCTTCGGCGATCTGGCTGACAAGGTGAAGGCTGCTGCACGTTCACAGCATGCGGCTTACCGCGCCGTGCGCCCCGAAGTGGCCGCCGCGCCGCAGGCCGTTCCCGTCAGCGATTATCGTGCGGGGCGCAAGGTCGTGGCCATCGGCTCCTCTACGGGCGGCGTCGAAGCGCTGATCGCCGTATTGCAGAAGTTCCCGGCCAATTGCCCGCCGACCGTCATCACCCAGCACATGCCGCCGACCTTTACCAAGAGCTTCGCCGAACGGCTGAACCGCATCTGCGCGCCCGTCGTGGAAGAGGCAACCGACGGAGCGCGCCTGCAGACCGGCAAAATCTACCTTGCGCCAGGCGGCGAGCGCCATTTGCAGATCGCCAACCGGGCGGCACCCTGCTGCCGTCTTCTGGAGCGCGATCCTGTCAATGGTCACCGCCCATCCGTTGATGTGCTGTTCGATTCCGTTGCCGAACTTGCAGGACGCAACGCCGTTGGCGTCATCCTGACCGGCATGGGTCGAGATGGTGCCGCCGGGCTTCTGAAGATGCGCCATGCCGGCGCCCGCACCGTCGGTCAGAACGAAAAAACATGCGTCGTCTACGGCATGCCCCGCGTCGCCTATGAGCTTGGCGCGGTAGAGCAGCAATTGCCGCTGGCCTCCATTGGCGAAGAAATCCTGAAACTAACCACTGCCCGCAAAGAAGGTGCTGACTAATGTCTCTCGCAGAAAAGATCAAAGTTCTGATCGTTGACGATCAGGTGACCAGCCGGCTGCTCCTCAGCGATGCCTTGACGCAGCTCGGTTTCAAGCAGATCACCGCCGCTGGCGACGGTGAGCAGGGAATGAAGATCATGGAGCAGCAGCCCCATCATCTCGTCATTTCCGACTTCAACATGCCGAAGATGGACGGTCTCGGTTTCCTGCACGCGGTGCGGGCGAACCCGACCACCAAGAAGGCCGCTTTCATTATTCTCACGGCGCAGGGCGACCGCGCGCTGGTGCAGAAGGCCGCCCAGCTCGGCGCCAACAACGTGCTCGCCAAGCCCTTTACCATCGACAAGATGCGCGCTGCCATTGAAGCGGTTTTCGGATCGCTGAAATGATTGAAACTGCGGCCAAGCGCGTACACATCATTCAGGGCGAGTATAAGGTCATCAGCGATCCCGACGTGGTGCTGACGACGATACTCGGTTCGTGCGTGGCCGCCTGTCTCAGAGACCCCGTTGCCGGCATCGGCGGCATGAATCACTTCCTGCTGCCGGGAACGGGGAGCGTGACCGGTGGAGATGCGACGCGTTATGGCGTGCATCTCATGGAGCTTCTGATCAACGGGCTCCTCAAGAAGGGTGCGCGACGCGACCGGTTGGAAGCCAAGGTTTTCGGCGGCGCGAAAACGATCGCCAGCTTCTCCAATGTCGGTGAGCAGAATGCCATTTTCGCCATGCAGTTTCTGAAGGACGAAGGCATTCCTGTCCTCAGCTCTTCGACCGGCGGCGATCATGGTCGCAAGATTGAATTCTGGCCGGTCTCCGGTCGTGCCCGTCAGCATCCGCTGAGCGGCGCGGAAACCCAGAAGACGGTTGCTCTGGAAACACGTCCGGCACCGGCCCCCAAGCCTGTCGCCAACGACATCGAATTTTTTTAGTCACGGAGTTTCCAATGCAGCTTGCAGAGCCCACCGACGCCACTCCGTTCGAAGAAGCCTTGCCGGATGTGCTGATGCGGGTGGTATCGGAACTGCACGATGTCGCTTATCTCATCGAGCGTATCGAGCCGCAGTTGCTGGAGGTAACCAGCGGTCAATTGTCCACCGAGGGCGTAAAGCTGCTGCAGGGCATCGATCTTGCCGTGCAGAAGACGCGGGGCCTCGCCGAGTTCATCGATACCATCACGGGGTCGATCTCCAGTGAGTGGATCGTGGATGTCAGCACGGCGCTCAGCCTCGTGAAACTGGCCGAGATGCAAAAAGCCCTCGGCGCTGCTTACCGTCACGGCCACTCGCAGCCCCTCGACAAGGCTTCAGGCGACTTCGACCTGTTTTAGAGCAAATCCGCCCTTTCTCCCTTCCCGGCGGAATGCGGAGAAAGGCAACGCTCGCGCAAGCTTCGCACCCTATTGTCATCACGGGGCCAAAAGGTCTCGGACTCTATGAATGACGGTGCGGAACAGAATGAATCTGTTAAATCAAATCCCTCAGGTCTTGAAGAATGTCGCGGCGCTGGGGCAGACGCGGCTGCTGATGTTGGGCGGCGTGGGCGTTGTGTCCATGGCCATTATCCTCGCGGCAGCTCTTTATGTTAACCGTCCCGCTTACGAGACCCTGTATGTGGGACTTGAAAAGAGCGACCTCAACAAGATCAGCATTGCGCTCGCCGAGTCGGGTCTCGACTTTCAGGTGGGAACCGATGGTTCCAGCCTCCAGGTCCCCGTCGGCTCGACCAGCAAGGCGCGGCTGCTTCTTGCAGAACGCGGCCTGCCTGACAGCGCCAACGCCGGTTACGAGCTTTTCGACAATGTCGGCTCTCTCGGCCTGACCTCCTTCATGCAGGAAGTGACGCGCGTTCGCGCCCTTGAGGGCGAGATCGGCCGCTCCATTCAGCAGATCGACGGTATCGCGGCCGCGCGCGTCCATATCGTGATGCCCGATGTCGGCAATTTCCGCCGCGGCGAACAGAAGCCGACCGCATCCGTCATGATCCGGGCCAGCGCTACAGCCGGCCGCAAAGCCTCCGCTTCGATCCGCCACCTCGTCGCCTCGGCCGTTCCAGGCCTTGAAGTCGATGATGTGACGCTGCTCGATTCGACAGGTCAGCTTCTCGCCTCCGGCGACGACGTTACCAATGCGGCGATGAACCGCTCGCTGACGCTGGCGCAGAACGTCCAGCAGGAAATCACGACCAATATCGACAAAGCGCTGGCGCCTTTCCTCGGCATGGACAATTTCCGCTCCAGTGTGACCGCGCAGCTCAACACCGACAGCCGCCAGGTCCAGGAAACCGTCTACGACCCGGAGTCCCGCGTCGAGCGCTCCGTGCGCACGGTCAAGGAAGATCAGAAATCGCAGGAAACCCAGCCCGATACCGCAGCGACCGTCGAACAGAACGTGCCGCAGGCAGCACCGCAGGGCGGCGGCGGCGGTCCGCAGTCTTCCGACCAGTCGGCCAAGAAGGAAGAGCAGACCAACTACGAAATCAATTCCAAGACGGTCGCCACGGTCAAGAACGGTTACACGCTCGAGAAGCTTTCGGTTGCCGTCGTCGTCAACAAGGGTCGCATCGCGAAAATGGTCGGCGAACCTGCCGATCAGGCCAAGATCGATGCCTATCTTGCCGAAATGCAGAAGATCGTCACCTCCGCAGCTGGCATTTCCGCTGACCGCGGCGACATGGTCACCCTGACGGCCATGGACTTCCTCGAAACGCAGCTGCTCGACGAGGCCGCCACCGGGCCCGGTGTCATGGAAGTGCTGAGCCGCAACTCCGCCGGCATCATCAACTCGCTCGCCTTCGTCGCTGTCGCCTTCCTGGTTGTCTGGCTTGGCGTCCGTCCTCTCGTCCGCACGGTCACAGGCAACGGTGCTGCCGCAGGCCAGCTCAGCCAGGAAGCGGCTGGTCTTGAACTGCCGGACTTCTCTCCGGGCATGGATGCAGGTGCTGGCGGCCTCATGGAAGGCTTCGGGGCGGACTTCGGCTTCGACAGCACCGACGATCTCCTGGCAGGAAACGATGGCGAAGGCACCTTCAACCGCCGGGTTCGCGAAGGACCGGAACGCCGGCTCTCCCGCATGGTGGAGATCAGCGAGGAAAGAGCCGCCAAGATCCTGCGCAAATGGGCAGTGGAAAAAGCAGCATGATGTGGAAAAAGGCCGGTTTCTCCGGCCTTTTTTCGTTGTCGTCGGGTTTTTGCTATCCTTGGCGAACGCATCGTGGCAGTGTCGGTTTGGGACACTGTTTACGAAAAATTCAGTAACGATACAGTTTGCTGGGAATTGGCTGATAATGCCGTTTATCGATTGAACAGCTTTTCAGTATGTTTTTTGGCAATAGACGAACGGTGAAATACGTGGAAAGGCTGTTGCCAGGGAATGGCAAACTTCGGTCTGTTCCATAAAATGAAATGATTCGGTCTCCGGGGGCGCGCCAAGCCGCTTTTTTGGTTAGCTTCTCGAATGGAATGATTCCATCCCGATGTATCACCTCCCGTTGGGAGCAAGAGGGCGTAGGCGATTGAAAGTCGATGTTGATATCCGCAGGCTGTCGGCCAAGCCTATGGAGGGCATGGGTAAACCCCTGCCGCGCGATCAGCTTGCCAAGAACGTCGCTGCCACGGCTGCTGCCGGTAACGTTGCAGGCGCGCTGGATCTGCTGGTAACCTACGCTGGCGCCTCGCATTATCTGCTGGCGCGGGATGATCTTCTCGAAGAAACCGGGCTGAAATTCATCGTCACCTCCGACTGGCCGTTCGATCTGGTCCGTCGGCTCGGCGTCGAGCTGGCAAACAACCAGAACAGGTCGAGCGAGATGGAAAAATGCCTCTCGCTGCTGCAGCCGCGATTGCTGATGCTGCCTGATGATGTCCCTGTTCCCCACGGTATTGACCGTCAGTATTCGGCGCTGTCTTTCTGTGTGGGTCGCATCCGCCTTTCCCTTCTGCTTTTGTTTCCCGAGGAGGCAGTGCCTTCGCCGGAACGGCTGCGCGAAATCGCCCTTCTGACGGGCTATTGCGTCAGCTTCGGCATTGCCAGCGAAGCAAAGACGGTGCGCGATATTGATCTCACGGAGCGTGAGCTTGAGTGCCTGTTCTGGATCGCGGAAGGCAAGACAAGCGATGAAATTGCCATGATCCTTGGCATTTCGCGCAATACGATCAATAATTACATCACAAGCGTGATGCGGAAAACGGCGACAAAAACCCGCTCGGAGGCAATCGCCTACGCCGTGCGCAACAACCTCGTATAGGTCGGACGGATGGGACAGACGAAAGACAATGAAGGTACTGGCCAGACGGGCATGTTTTACCGCAGTCCCGTCGTGACGAGCCGGTCGGATCTGTTTCCGAAACTCGTCGCCATGCAGAAGCTTGTCGGCGCGCGAAATTTCGTGGTGACGAAAGCTGCCGCTTCCGGTTTCCCCAACAAGAAGAAGATGACCTGTGAGCTGGAAAACTGGGGCATGAATGCCGCAGAACAGAGCGCGCAGTTCATCCGCGCCGTCGGTGATATTCTCCTTGATCACATCGAGACGTCGCTCCTGCCTGTCATCTGGCGCAACAAGAATGCCGGCGGCTTTGCCGACCTTCCCGATGTTCCAGCGCTTCTGCGCCGCATCGAAAATGACGTCCTGCCCTATGCGGGACTTGCCCTGCCAGTGCGGCTCGGCACAATCGGCAACGGCTATATCGTCTTCTGCGGCACCAATCTCGTCCTAGACAACGAGGTCGTGATCGAGCAGCACATCAAATGCTGCGAGATCATGGTGGATATGCTGGCGCTGGACGAGCGAAAGGCCGCCCCCTCGGAAGCGTTGAGCGAAAGGGAAATCGCCTGCCTGCAATTGGCGGGGGATGGTCGCATCAGTGAAGAAATCGCGGTCAAGCTCGGCCTTTCCGTGCATACCGTCAACGCCTATCTCGGTTCGGCAACGATCAAGCTCGATTCCGTCAACCGTATTCAGGCAATCGCCAAGGCGATCCGACTGGGCTACATCCATTGAAATCAACTGGCGGGTCCTGCGCGTGACTGTCAGGTAGCCGACCTGGCTTCTGCACCTTAAAACGTGCTATCCGCACTTCGCGGTTTTTTAACAGTTGCCAATTAGAACTTTCGTAAGTTTAGTTTTGGGGGCACTGTTTCATGCACAATCGGATATTCAGGTCCGTGGCGGGTAAGGTCGTTGCATTGACGATCGGCCTGATCGCGCTCAGCGTGGCGGCAGTTGGTTTTTCGACCTATATCCGCTTGAAGGACAACATCACCACCACCGCGCTGCGTGACACGAACAGCGCGATGCGCAACATGGCAATCCTCTATGAGATGAAGGTTGGCGGCGTTGCTCTCGAAATGGTGGATGGCAACCTCAAGAGCGTCGGCCGCGCCAGCATCGGAACGATGCGCGACAATGACCTCGTGGACCGCACCGCAGCCGGAAACGGCGGGATTTCCACCGTTTTTGAAGCCAAGGGTGGCGAGTTCATTCGCCTGACCACCAACCTCAAAAATGAAAAGGGTGAGAGAGCGGCGGGCACCAAGCTTGCGACCGATCATCCTGCGTTCGAAAAAGTCTCCAAGGGTGAATCCTATTTCGGCACGGCGACGCTGTTCGGCATCAGTTACATGACGGGCTACATGCCGGTCACCAACAAGACAGGCGCAACGGTCGGCATTCTTTTCGTCGGCGTTCCCATGGATGTTTACGACGCCCAGATTTACAGTCTGCGCGACATGATGCTGCTCTGCGGTTCGCTGGCCATGCTCGGCGTTGGACTGCTCGCTTATTTTGTCATCAGGCGTACGCTTCAGCCGCTGGGCAAGCTCACCGCGGCGGTCAAGTCTCTTTCTGACGGCGATCTCGATACGCCGATCTCTTACGCCACCAACACCAACGAATTCGGCAACATCGCTCGCGCCCTGGTCATCTTCCGCGAGAATGCACTTGAGAAACTGGCGATCGAAAGCCAGAGCGCGGAAGAACGCTCCGCTGCGGAATCCGAGCGGCACCGCAACGACGCCGAAAAGCAGGAAATGGACAGCCAGATCGAGTTCGCCGTCGGTGAGATCGCGTCGGGTCTTGGCAGGCTGTCGCGTGGCGATCTCAGCCGCACCATCGACACGCCCTTTGCCGGCCGGCTCGATCGTCTGCGCACGGATTTCAACGAGTCCCTGCTCAACCTGCGCGATGCGCTGGGGCAGATCCGCGAGCGCACGCTCGTCATCCAGCACAGCGGTCTCGAAATCGAACAATCCTCGGTCGATCTGTCGAAGCGGACTGAAAACCAGGCCGCCTCGTTGGAAGAGACAGCGGCTGCCGTCGACGAAATCACCGCCACGGTCAGGTCCTCGGCCGAGCGGGCTCGTGAAGCCAACGAGGCCGTCCGGGTGACCAAGCAAAGTGCTGACAGCTCCGGCTCGGTCGTCAGCAACGCTGTCGATGCCATGGGGCGCATCGAGGATGCGTCGCGCAAGATCGAACAGATCATCGAAGTCATTGACGATATCGCGTTCCAGACCAACCTCCTTGCCCTGAACGCCGGCATCGAGGCGGCACGGGCCGGCGAGGCTGGCAAGGGCTTTGCCGTCGTGGCGCAGGAAGTGCGCGAGCTTGCGCAGCGCTCGGCGGATGCGGCCCGCGAGATCAAGCAGCTCATCAACCAGTCCACCCATGAAGTCAGTTCCGGTTCGAAGCTGGTGCAGGAGGCGGGCACGGTTCTTTCCGCCATCAGTCAACAGATCGTCACCGTCAGCCAGCATGTCGAAACCATCGCGACGGCAACGCAGGATCAGTCCTCCGCACTTCATAACGTCAACAGCTCCGTCAACCAGATGGATCAGATGACGCAGCAGAACGCGGCGCTTGCCGAACAGTCGAGCGCGGCCAGCATGATCCTGTCGGGTGAGGTCAAGGCGCTTCTCGAGCTGGTGCAGCGGTTCCAGATGGAGCAGGGCTCTGCCGGACACTCGGATCGCTTCAACCGCGCGGCCTGAGGCTCCATTTCCAAATGATCCACGACGCCCGGTCCGCAAGGTCCGGGCGTTTTTATTCGGCCGCTGCTTTCGCCGTGCTGGATATCTGGTTGATATAGGCCCTTAGGGCCGCCGGCTTCACCGGCTTGTGCTGGACGGAAATTCCATATTTCTCGGCTTCGCTGCGCACTTCGGGGCTGCGGTCCGCCGTGACCAGCAGGGCAGGGATCGCCTTGCCGTAAAATGTCCTGATAAAACGGATGGCGCCGATGCCGTCTCCATCATCAAGATGATAGTCGGCGATGATGACATCGGGCGCCGATGCCAGAGCGAGGAATGGCTCTTCCAGCGTGGCCACCGAACCGGCGGGCAAGACCTCGCAGCCCCATCCGCTCAGCAGCAGCGTCATCCCCTCCAGGATTGTCGGCTCGTTATCGATGCACAGCACCCGAACGCCCTGGAGGCGATTGCTGACCGGGGACGGCGCAATCGGACCATCGGACTCTGCTGGCCTGATACGGTCCGCCTCGCGCGGAAGATGGATGCGGAATGTCGTGCCTTTGCCGGGTGTGGAAATCAATTGAACCGGGTGATGCAACATGCGCGACAGCCGGTCGACGATGGAAAGGCCGAGGCCGAGGCCCGAGGCCGTTTTGGCGCCCTCGTCCAGCCTCGCAAATTCCTTGAACACGGTGCGGAACTTGGAGGAGGGAATGCCGATGCCGGAGTCCGTCACCTGAATGACCACTTCGCTACCCCGGCGGCGGGCACCGACAACCACCTTCCCTTGAAGCGTGTATTTGATGGCATTGGAGACAAGGTTTTGTATGAGGCGCCGAAGCAGATTGGGGTCGGAGCGCACCGTCAGCGATGTCGGCATGACAACGAGATCGAGGTTCTTTTCCTGCGCCATCGGCGCAAAGTCCGTCTCGATGCGTTTGAGCAACTCGTTCAAAGGCACAGATGTCAGCCGGGCCTTCATGGAGCCGGTATCGAGACGGGAAATATCGAGGACCGCGCCGAGAATGGTCTCAACCGATTCCAGCGCCGAATCGATATTCTGGACGAGATCGCTTTCTCTTGAAGCGCCAAGTCTTTCGACAAGCGAGGAAGAATAGAGGCGCGCGGCATTCAGGGGCTGGAGAATGTCATGACCGGCGGCGGCGAAGAACCGCGTCTTGCCGATATTCGCCTCATCGGCGGCAGCTCTGGCTTCCGCCAGTGCGCGGTTGACGCGGGTCAGTTCCACGGTGCGCTCCTCCACGCGCTGCTCCAGCGTTTCGTTTGCCTGTTTGAGAGCCTGATCGCTTGCGACGCGCTGGGTAATATCCGTGAAAGTGGCGACGATGCCCTTGTCCGGCATGGTGTTGGAGCGCACTTCGATGATGCGTTCACCGCCCCCGAGCACCAGCGAGAAAGGCAGGTCCATCGTCAGGAAACTGGTGATGAGCTCGCTCAAATCGCCTTCCGGCATATCGCCGCGTTCCTGCAGCATCGCAACGATGTCGGTAAGCGGCACGCCGACCTGGCCGAATTGCTCGGGCAAATCCAAGAGCGTGCGGAAGCGGCGGTTCCAGATGGTCAATTGTTGCGAGCTATCGAAGACCGCAATGCCCTGATCCATCTGCGCCAATGCCGTCTGCAGCATGTCCTGATTATATTGCAACGCCTCGCTTGCCTGGTCGAGCAGCCAGGCCGTATCCGCGCTTGTATCCTCCGCCTTCTGGAGAATGATCGAGAGCACGAGACGGGCGGAGGAGGAGCCGATGGCGCTGCCGAGCAACTGTTCGGAGAAATGGATCAGCGCCATATCCGCCGGCTGGTCGTCATTGAGCTTTCTACCCGCGGTCTTCTCATAGGTGGCGAGTGACCGCAACATACGTTCTTCGCCGAGATAACGCGCGATCGCGGTCTTGAGATCGCCGACGCTGACGCGGGTTTTCCAGCCGCGCGTTGCAAATTGCGATTTCGAATGGCGCTTGACGAAGATGCCGGACTGGATGCGCTCTACGGGTCTCGGATTGCGGGAGAGCGAACCCAGAACGAAGGCAAGGCTGTTGACCAGCAGGCTGAGGATGACGGCATTGACGAAAGGATCGGCTTCCGGCCCATTAAAGACGGTGCTGCCGGAAAACAGGAAGCCGAGGATATTGGCCGCGACTTCGGAATTGTCAGGGCCGCCAAAACTCGGCAGGAACAGCAGGTAGGCCCAGACGAAAAAACCGGAGCTGAGGCCGGCAATTGCGCCACGCGCATTGGCCCGCCGCCAGAATAGCCCGCCGAACAGGGCAGGCGCCATCTGGGCGATGGCCGCGAAGGCGAGAAGGCCGATGGAGGCGAGGCCCGTGGCACTGTCTGCGGCGCGATAATAGCCATAGCCCAGCAACATGACCGCAAAGATCGCGGTCCGGCGGATGTTGAGCAGCTCCTTGGCGAAGTTGTCCCGGTGCGGCGAACGGTTCAGCAGTTTCTGCCGTAGGAAGATCGGCATGACGATGTCGTTGGAAATCATGATCGACAAAGCCACCGAAGCGACGATCACCATGGCGGTTGCCGCCGAAAATCCACCGATGAAGGTGATGAGCGACACCACCGGCATCTCGTGGGTAAGGGGCAGTTGCAGCACATAAAGGTCTGCATCGCCATTGGCCCCGAGCGTCAGAATGCCGGCGAGCGCGATCGGCAGCACGAAGATATTGATGGCAATGAGATAAAGCGGCAGCAGGAAGCCCGCCATGCGCAACTCTTCAGGTGTGCGATTTTCGACCACCGTCACATGAAACTGGCGCGGCAGGAGAATGATGGCAAAGCCTGATAGCAGCGTCATCACGATCCACCGGCTGACCGGCGTGTGATAGGTGACGGCCCGCATGGCCTCCTCGTTCGCCGTTGCCAGCTGCCAAAGATGCGCTGGCCCATCGAACAGGACGAAGAGCACGTAAAAGCCGACGGTGCACATGGCAACCAGTTTGACCAGCGATTCCATCGAGATCGCCAGGATGAGACCGTCCTGATGTTCGGTTGCATCCGTGTGGCGAGTGCCGAACATGACGGCGAAGCCAGCCATGACGAGGGTGACCACAAGCGGCAGATCAAGAAAATAAAGATTACCGCTGCCGATACCGTAATCGCCGGGATCGACCATCGTCGCCACGGAACTGGAAACCGCTTTCAGCTGCAGCGCGATGTAGGGAATGGCGCCGACCAGCGCGATGATGGCGACGATCATTGCCACGGTGGAGTTCTTGCCGTAGCGGGCGGCGATGAAATCCGCAACTGAGGTCAGCTTCTCCGTCTTTGCCAGATCGACGATACGGCGGATGATCGGCATGCCAAGGGTGAAGGCCAGGATGGGGCCCGTATAAATGCCCAGAAATTCGAGACCCTTGTCGGCAGCAAGCCCGACCCCACCGAAATAGGTCCAGGAGGTGCAATAGATCGCAAGGCTGAGCGCATAGACGAACGGGCGTCCCTTTTTCGGCGCCTTCCTCTCACGACTTTTCCTGTCCCCGTAGCTCGCGACCGCAAACAACAGGAGGATATAGGCGAAAGCCGAGCCGAATATGATCCACCCAGGAAGCACGCATCCTCCCATGCAAGAATTCCCCGATATCAAGCATAGGCGAAATCCGCGCCCTTGAGAATGAGCGCGATCTGATCATAAAGTTCAAGACGAGCGTGCAAAAAAGCTAATAAATGCAATCTTGACGAATTCCAAAAGTGTAAGGGAATCTGTATGGTTGAAGGGGTAGGGACAGTCACATAGCTTCAGCGCGTGAAGCAGGAGAGAGGGACAATCTGAATGCTTAACGAATTTAAAACCTTCATTGCCCGCGGCAATGTCATGGACCTTGCCGTGGGTGTTATTATCGGTGCTGCTTTCAGCAAGATCGTCGACTCCGTCGTCAACGATCTTATCATGCCTATCGTCGGCGCAATCTTCGGCGGGTTCGACTTCTCGAACTACTTCCTGCCACTGAGCTCCAACGTCAATGCCACCTCGCTCGCCGCAGCCCGGGAACAGGGCGCCGTTTTTGCTTACGGCAACTTTCTGACCGTTCTCATCAACTTCCTCATCCTCGCCTGGATCATTTTCCTGATGGTGAAGGGCGTCAACAAGCTTCGTGATTCCGTCGAACGCAAGAAAGTGGAGGAAAAGCCGGCAGCCGCGCCGCCGCCGGAAGACGTCAGGCTTCTCACCGAAATCCGCGATCTGCTCAAGACGCGTTGAAACTGTGACCGATCCCCGGCGGGCCTGTTGGTGCCGGGGACGACCCATAAAGAAAATCCATGGCCGCCTCACGGATTATCATGCACATGACGGGTGCGATGCGATAAGAAGGCACGAAATGGAGTGTCTTTAATGTCGGTTTTGAACAGTCTGAGCGCGCGCTCTCTGGCGGCTCCCGAGAGCGGTATCGTCGAAGTCGTGAACTATGCCCGTGGCCGGGACAACCTGCTGCCGCTCTGGGTTGGCGAAGGCGATCTGCCAAGCCCCGATTTCATCAATCAGGCGGCCATTGATGGGCTGAACAACGGCGAAACCTTCTATACCTGGCAGCGTGGCATTCCGGAACTGCGTCAAGCGCTGAGCCGATATTATGAGCGCCATTTCGCGGCATCGCTGCCGCCGGAGCATTTTTACGCGACCGGTTCCGGCATGCAGGCAATCGTGCTTGCCGTACAGGCGCTGACATCGCCCGGCGACGAAATGGTCTATCTGTCGCCGACATGGCCGAATATCGTTGCCGCCATCGGTGTGGCCGGCGCAAAGGCGGTTCCGGTTGGTATCGATTTCAGGGACGGTCGCTGGGATCTCGATATCGACAGGCTGAAAAACGCCATTACCGGCAAGACGAAAGCGCTTTTCATCAATACGCCCTCCAATCCAACCGGCTGGACGGCGACGCGCGACAATCTCCGTGACGTTCTGGCCCTTGCCCGCAAACACGATCAGTGGATCGTCGCGGATGAGATTTACGCGCTTTATCATTACGCGGGCACGCGCGCGCCTTCCTTCCTCGATGTGATGGAGCCGGATGACAAAGTCGTCTTCGCCAACTCCTTTTCCAAAAATTGGTCCATGACGGGCTGGCGCGTCGGCTGGCTCGTCGCGCCGCCAGCCATTGGTCAGGTCATCGAAAACCTCATCCAGTACTCGACATCGGGCGTGGCGCAGTTCATGCAACGCGGAGCAGTTGCCGCGCTCGATCACGGTGACGGTTTCATCCATGAGAATTACCAACGGGCTCTGGCGTCCCGCGATATTCTCTGCGACGCGCTGATTGCCACCAACCGCGTGGAAACCCTGAAGCCGGATGGCGCCCTCTATGCCTTCCTCAAGATCGACGGTGTCAAGGACAGCCGCGCCACGGCGATTGATATCGTGGACAAAACCGGCGTCGGCCTCGCTCCTGGTACGGCTTTCGGCCCCGGCGGGGAGTTGTTCCTGCGTGCCTGCTTCCTGCGGGATCCCAGGCAGATTGAAGACGCTGCGGACAGGCTGGCCTCATACATTCTCGGCAGATGAGTTTTCATGTTGCCGTTTCTCTTTCACGCCGACGGGCGATCGCGCTGAAGTAGACAAATCGGCAACAAAATCACGGCTCATATCAAAAAATTGCAACCCCACGGCGTAACCATCGACGTGGGGTTTTTTGTGTGATATGCGCAATCTGTTCCATTCATGAGAACATCTTCATCTAATAAATAAAAAGCATCTGAAGACGCTAACCAATCGTAAGCCACCTTTTTAACGGGGCGGGGGATCGGCTGGGTATTGGCTGTGCAAGTAATCAATGATGAAGAATTATTGGCTTTGATGAACGCAAGAAAAGCAAACAGGGAAGTGGTGTCATGGCTGTTCTGGTCACGGGTGGGGCCGGTTATATAGGAAGCCACATGGTGTGGGCTTTGCTCGATGCCGGGGAGGAGGTCGTTGTCATCGACCGGCTCTCGACGGGGTCGCGCTGGGCAATCGCGCCGGCGGCGCGGTTCTATCTTGGCGACGTCGCAGACCGCGTCCTGCTCGACCAGATTTTCGAGCAAAACCAAATCGAAACCATTTTCCACTTTGCGGGCTCCGTCAGCGTGCCTGAATCCATCAGCCGACCGCTTGAATATTACGAAAACAACACAGGCACGACGCGCGCTCTTGTTGCGGCGGCGGTCGCCCACGGTATCGGCAACTTCATCTTTTCGTCCACAGCGGCCGTTTACGGAAACCAGCCCTTCGATGGCCCGGTTCCGGAAACCGCGATCCTGAGCCCTGAGAATCCTTACGGCCTGTCGAAGCTCGCCTCCGAAATCATGTTGCGCGATGTCGTGCAGGCCCATGATTTCAACTATGTGGCGCTGCGCTATTTTAATGTCGCCGGTGCCGATCCCTTAGGTCGCGCGGGGCCATCACCCACGGGTGTCGCAAACCTCATCAAGGTCGCCTGTGAAGCCGCAACCGGTTGTCGCGACCGCGTCGATGTCTACGGGACGGATTACCCGACCGCCGACGGCACAGGCGTGCGCGATTATATCCACGTCAGCGACCTGATCGATGCACATCTGCTGGCCATGGCGCATCTGCGCGCCGGCGGCGGCACGCGCACCCTCAATTGCGGTTACGGCGTGGGCTACTCGGTGCTGGAGGTCCTGCAGTCCGTACAGCAGGAATCGGGATGCGATTTCCCGATCATCCACTGCCCGCGACGTCCAGGCGACATTGCCGCCATGGTGGCGGACTCGACGCGTATTCAGTCGGAATTCGGCTGGCGGCCCCGCTTCAACGATTTGACGACGATTGTTCGCACCGCGCTGCAGTGGGAGGCCAAACGTCAGGCCCAGCAAAGCAATAGAATTCCCCGGGTGCGACGCAAGTTGGCGGCAATAGGCTGAGCGGCGTTTTCCTCACGGAAGACGGTTTTCGCGCGTGAAAGAGCTTCGGGCTTCGACTGGCCTGCCGGACAAAAGCCGCGGCCTACTCCGAGTTGCCCTGCCGGCTGTCCTGGTTTTCCGCGCTGCTTTCATCGTCGGCGACAGGAATGGCATAGGAGCCATTGAGCCAGCGGGCGAGATCGAGCGAGCGGCAGCGGTCCGAACAGAAGGGATAGTCCTCCCGCGTTGAGGGCCGGCCGCATTCCGGGCACGGCTGGGCCTTGCGAAGCGGCGTGACGTTACCGGCGCTGTCTGTGGGTTTTGCCATGGCTTATCCCTCGAGCCAGCCCGACGTCACTTCAAATCCTTCTCCGGAAAGAAGCGACATGGTCTCGTAGAGCGGCAGGCCGACAACGTTGGTATAAGAACCGGTCAGCTTCTGCACGAACGCACCGGCGATGCCCTGAATACCATAGGCGCCAGCCTTGCCGCGCCATTGCCCGGAGGCGATATAGGCGTCGATCTCGCGTGTGGAGAGGCGCTTGAAACGCACCTTGGTCTCCGCGACCTTCTGGCGGATCTTGCCGCCAGGGGTCACGAGGCAGATGCCGGTATAGACCCAATGGCTGCGCCCCGAGAGAAGATGCAGCGCCGCCGAGGCCTCTTCCGTGTATTCCGCCTTGCCGACGATGCGGCGACCAACGGCGACCACGGTGTCGGACCCGAGAACATAGGCGTCCTTCCACGTCTGCTCGCCTTTGAGCGCCGCCCGCGCGGCTTCCGCCTTCTGCAGCGACAGACGGCGACACAGCGTGCGCGGATGTTCGAGCTTGGCTGGCGTTTCGTCGATATCCATCGGCATCAGGCGCGCCGGTTCGACGCCGATCTGATTCAGCAGCTCCAGACGCCGCGGCGAGCCAGACGCCAGAACGAGCTTTTGTTTTGAATTGGTCATTGCGCGGCCCGGACGTCCGATGCGGAACGTGGATTACTTGAAACGATAGGTGATGCGGCCTTTGGTCAGGTCGTAAGGCGTCATCTCAACCAGCACCTTGTCGCCGGCGAGAACGCGGATACGGTTCTTGCGCATGCGGCCCGCGGTGTGGGCGATGATTTCGTGTTCGTTCTCAAGTTTCACGCGGAATGTTGCGTTCGGCAGCAATTCGGTTACGACGCCCGGGAATTCAAGGACTTCTTCTTTTGTCATGTAAGGGTTTTCTTCCTGTTGATAGTGCCGGACGTGTCCTGTCCGGGAAAATTGCGCGGAAACTACACAATCCCGGCACATTTGTGAACCTCTAAAGCATCGGCTTGAAAATCGCGATTGATTTTAACGGGCCAAGGCAAATTTCAGTCTTTTGAAAGCGTATCCGCCACCGGCTGCTGCCGCTTTGGCAGGCGTTCGGCGATCAGTTTTGCAAGATGATCCCGCACCTCGCGATAGGCGTCGAGAATCTGCTCGCGCGTGCCCGTGGTCACCGTCGGATCCATGGTGGGCCAATAGACGACATCGAGAGAGTTCGAGCGCGTCAGTTCCAGTGCGGCGTGATGCGCTTCTGGAGTTAATGTAATGATCAGATCGAAAAAATCATCCTCGATCTCGTCCAAAGTGCGCGGTTTATGTTTGCCGAGCGAAAAACCCTGCTCTTCCAGCACCGCATCCACGAAGGGGTCGCGCTCTCCCGCCCGAACGCCCGCCGACTGAATGTAGATGCCGGGCGCCACCAGCCGTTTGGCGATGACCTCCGCCATGGGTGAGCGAATGGAATTCATGCCGCACATGAAAAGGACCGATTTCGGCGCTCGTCCTTCATTGGGCGCTGCGGCAGGATCGCTCATCTCTAACCCCGCCAATAAAGGACACAGACCAGGGTGAAGAGCCGGCGCGCAGTATCGAAATCCACCTTGATCTTGCCGGACAGCCGGTCCATCAGCGTCTGCGAACCATCATTGTGGATGCCGCGCCTGCCCATGTCGATCGCCTCGATCTGGCTTGGCGTAGAGGAGCGGATCGCCTCGTAATAGCTTTCGCAGATCAGGAAATAATCCTTGATGATGCGGCGGAACGGCGTCAGCGACAGGATATGGGTGGAGACATCCTTGTCGTCTTCGGTCTTGATCGAGAAGACGAGTTTGGAGTCGACGAGCGATATATGCAGCCTGTATGGCCCGCCGTCATGCCCGGCAGGCTCAAAGGTGTTTTCTTCGATCAGGTCGAAAATCGCGACGGCACGTTCGTGCTCCACGTCGGGCGTGGACCGGCCGATGCTATCGTCCAGTACCACGTCGCAGAGCCGGAAGTCGCCTGACGCCATCGCTTAGCTTTCCGGGTTGAGGCGGATGGAGACCGAGCGCGCATGCGCGTCCAGCCCCTCCGAGTGGGCGAGCGTGATCGCTGCCGGCGCGAGCTGGCGCAGCTGATCAGGGCCTAGGCGCAGGATGGACGTGCGCTTGACGAAATCCAGCACGGAAAGGCCGGAGGAAAAGCGGGCCGAGCGCGCAGTCGGCAGAACGTGGTTTGAACCGCCGACATAATCGCCGATAACTTCAGGGGTGTGACGTCCAACGAAGATTGCGCCCGCATTGCGGATATGCGCCATCAGGCTATCCGGATCATCGACGGCAAGCTCCAGATGCTCGGCGGCAATGCGGTTGGCAAGCGGAATGGCGTCGGTTAGCTTGTCGACCAGAATGATCGCGCCGAAATCCGCCCAGCTGGCCGCTGCCGTTTCGGAACGAGAGAGGCGCTTCAGCTGCCGCTCGACAGCAGCTTCAACCGCTTTACCGAGCTCGGCATTGTCAGTGATGAGAATGGATTGCGCGCCGCGATCATGTTCGGCCTGCGCCAGAAGATCGGCCGCGAGCCAATCGGGGTTATTGTCCCTGTCAGCAATGACAAGCACTTCAGAGGGACCGGCGATCATGTCGATGCCGACGGTGCCGAAGACCTGCCGCTTGGCTGCGGCTACATAGGCATTGCCTGGACCGACGATCTTGGCAACCGGCGCTATGGTCTCGGTGCCATAAGCGAGCGCGGCAACAGCCTGCGCCCCGCCGATGCGGTAGATTTCCTCAACGCCGGCGATACGCGCCGCCGCGAGCACGGCGGGATTGACCGCGCCACCATTGGCGGGGACGACCATGACGACGCGCTCCACACCGGCGACCTTGGCTGGCACGGCATTCATCAGTACGGAGCTTGGATAGCTGGCGGTACCGCCGGGCACATAAAGGCCAACTGCCTCGATGGCCGTCCAGCGCGAACCGAGGCCGACGCCGATATCGTCCTCGTAGATGTCATCCTTCGGCATCTGTCGCGCGTGGTGTTTTTCGATGCGACGCGCCGCGAGTTCGAGCGCCTCGATGACGTTTGTATCGACCATCGAGAACGCGGCGTCGATTTCATCCGCCGTCACCCGCATGGAAACATTGGTAAAATCAATGCCGTCGAATTTATGGGAATAATGGGCAAGGGCCGCATCGCCGCGATCACGGACATCATTGATGATGTCGCGAACGATCGCGTTGACGTCTTCGGAAACTTCTCTCTTGGTTGTCAGGAAGGCCGCAAATTCCTGTTCGAAATCAGCCGATGCCCGCTCCAGCCAGATTGCCACGCCATTACCCTTTCATAGTCCCCGCGGGTGAACCCGCGAGGTGCACGAACTTGCCCGCTTAAAATGCGGCTCTGGTAAGTGGCATAAATCGAAACGGCAAGGAAAGGCAACCGTCGCGACGGCTGGCGACGGTTATTCGCTGTCGGGATGATGCGGTTTTGTGGTTGTTTCCCACGCGCCGCTGACATCGGTCAGCTGCGCCTCGATGCATTCGACATCCAGGGCGATGGTTCCCCCGCCGGAAAGCGCCAGTTCGACGACGCCATCGGGTCCCTCGCCATTGGGGATGAAGCGCACGGCCAGAAGCGAAAGCACCTGTTCCCTGTCGGCGAGATTGATGGATTGCGAGCGCACGGCCAAGACGCGCTTCAGAAAAATCACGCTGCGGCAGCGTTCCGGCGGCGTATTCTTTTTGGTGGTGCTCTCCCAGACGAAACGGTTGGCGGAGAGTGTGAACTGCTTGTGCTTCGGCTCGAAGGCAACATCCTTCAGCTTGAAGACGCTGTCCTGCAAATGTGTCGAGATGATCGAGAGATCTTCGGTATCCAGCGCCAGCAATTTGAGGCCGCTCATCGTTATCGTCCTTTTCTGCGGCCACGAGCCGCCCTGTCTATCTCTGATAGTTGAAATAGGCAGTCACGGCCCGGTCTGCAACGGGCAAGCGGATGAGCGGCGTTGAGATGATCAGTCGCTGACACGCTCAACCAGTGCGCCGCAGCGGGTGAGCTTTTCTTCAAGACGCTCGAAACCGCGGTCGAGGTGATAGACGCGTGACACCATGGTCTCGCCTTCCGCTACGAGGCCGGCAA
This sequence comes from Agrobacterium sp. DKPNP3, assembly GCF_052686535.1. NCBI lineage: Bacteria > Pseudomonadati > Pseudomonadota > Alphaproteobacteria > Hyphomicrobiales > Rhizobiaceae > Agrobacterium > Agrobacterium sp. DKPNP3. The sequence continues at coordinate 19,798 of NZ_JBQYSN010000091.1, forward strand.
TCACCAGCGACACGGAAGCGCGCAAATCGGTCGCCATCACAGGCGCACCCTTGAGGCGGGACACACCCTCGATGCGAGCCATTTGGCCGGAGAGCGAAATCTTGGCACCAAGACGGGCGAGTTCCTGAACATGCATGAAACGGTTCTCAAAAATCGTCTCCGTAATGTGCGAGACGCCCTGAGAACGCGTCATCAGCGCCATGAACTGCGCCTGCAGGTCGGTCGGGAAGCCGGGGAAGGGCTCGGTGACGATATCGACCGGCTGGATGCCATTGCCATTTCGCACGACCCGAAGGCCGGTTTCCGTCTCGCTGATCGTCGCGCCTGCCAGACGGAGGGTATCGAGCGCGTTGTCCAGCAGCGATGCCCGCGTTCCTTCCAGCACCACGTCACCCCCGGTCATCGCGACCGCCATGGCGTAGGTGCCCGTTTCGATGCGGTCTGGCAGAACACGGTGGCGCGCGCCGGAAAGCGAGGTGACACCTTCGATGGTGATGGTGGAGGTGCCGGCGCCTTCGATTTTCGCGCCCATTGCGATAAGGCAATTGGCGAGATCGACGACCTCGGGCTCGCGGGCGGCATTGTGGATGACGGTGGTGCCGCGGGCAAGGCTTGCCGCCATCAGCATCACATGCGTTGCGCCAACGGAAACCTTCGGGAAAGTATAGACGGCACCGATCAGGCCACCCTTGGGTGCGGAGGCGTTGATATAGCCGCCATCGATCTCCATCGTCGCGCCGAGCGCCTGCAGTCCCTCGATGAACAGGTCCACCGGTCGCGTGCCGATGGCGCAGCCGCCGGGCAGCGAAACGCGGGCGCGGCCTTCGCGCGCC
>NZ_JBQYSN010000092.1:0-20050 GCF_052686535.1 Agrobacterium sp. DKPNP3
AGGTTACGGCCGATATCCAGGAATTTCTGGCGGCGTTCGGCCCGCAGCTGCGTGCCAGAGCGCTGGGAAAGATCGGCCAGAGCCTTGGCGATAACGTCACCCGTCGCGTTGATGACGGTTTCTGGAGCGCGGTGCGCTCCGCCGATCGGTTCCGGAATGATTCCGTCGATGACGCCGAGCGATTTCAGATCTTCCGAGGTGATCTTCATGTTGGTCGCGGCTTCCTTGGCGCGGGTCGAATCGCGCCAGAGGATGGAAGCGGCGCCTTCCGGCGAGATCACCGAATAGATCGCATGTTCAAGCATGTAGACGCGGTTACCGGTGGCGATCGCGATCGCGCCGCCCGAGCCGCCTTCACCGATGACGACGGAGACGATCGGCACCTTCACGTTCAGGCACATTTCCGTCGAGCGGGCGATGGCTTCGGCCTGACCGCGCTCTTCAGCGCCGACGCCGGGATAAGCGCCGGCCGTATCGATGAGCGTGACGACCGGCAGCGAGAAGCGGTCGGCCAGTTCCAGAACTCGGATCGCCTTGCGGTAGCCTTCCGGGCGAGGGCTGCCGAAATTGTGCTTCAGGCGGCTCTTGGTGTCGTTGCCCTTTTCCTGACCGATGATAGCGACGGGCTGTCCGTTGAAACGGGCAAGACCGGCCTGAATGGCGGCGTCTTCGGAAAATTTGCGGTCGCCGGCAAGCGGCGTGAAATCCGTGAACAGCGCCTTGGCATAATCGACGAAATGCGGGCGCTGCGGATGGCGCGCGACCTGCGTTTTCTGCCAGGCGTTCAGCTTGGAATAGATATCCTGCATCGCATCGTTGACGCGCGATTCCAGGCGGTTGATCTCCTCCGAGGTGTCTATGCTCTCGTCTTCATCGGCAAGCTTCTTCAGCTCGATGATCTTGCCTTCAAGGTCCGAGATAGGTTTTTCGAAGTCGAGATAATTGTGCATGAGATCCGTTTCCGATCGTTTTGCGCAAGGTTTGACCGGGTTATCCGGCGGTTCCGGTCGCTCTAATCAAGGTTTTTGCCCTGTTTGGCAAGGGGGTGATGTGTTTGTACCAGCTCTTGCAGCCGTTCTTCCAATACATGTGTATAGATTTGTGTCGTGGAAATGTCGGAATGGCCGAGCAGTTCCTGCACCGCACGCAGATCCGCACCGTTCTGCAAGAGGTGGCTTGCAAAGGCATGACGCAACACATGCGGCGACACTGCAGAAGGAGTGAGGCCCGCCCGCATGGCGATCTCCTTGAGGTCACGGGCGAAGACTTGGCGGGGCAAGTGGCCTTCCTTGCTGCTGGAAGGAAAGAGCCACGGGCTGTCCGCAACGTCCGCCTTTTTCGGCGCCTTGCCGTTTTCGCGTAACAGCGCCTTTCGGGCAGCCTCGTATTTTTCCATCGCCTCGATCGCCGCTCGGGAAAGAAGAACCATCCGGTCCTTGTTGCCCTTGCCGCGGATCATCAGGAAACGCCCTTCCTGACGCAGCACCTTGACCGGCAGAGAAACCAGTTCGCTGACACGCATGCCGGTTGCATAAAGCAGTTCGAGAAGCAGATGCATGCGGATGCGGGCGAGCTGGCCGGGACCCTCCGTTGCTGCCTCTTGCGCCGCAAGGCCCAGAAGCCTGTTCACGTCTGCGACGCTCATCGTCTTCGGCAGGGCAAGGCCCTTCTTGGGCGCATCGATGATCCCGGTCGGGTCGTCGCTGCGCAGTCCTTCCGAATAGAGGAAGCGATAGAATTGCCGCATGGATGACAAGCGGCGCGCCTGGGAGGTCGCGGCAAAACCTTGGGCGGACAGGTGGGTCAGATAAGCGGAGAGATCAGGCGTCTGGGCCTCTGTCAGAGATTGGCCGCGACCACCAAGAAATTCCCGAAGATCCGTCAAGTCACGCTCGTAGGATGCGAGCGTGTTGGTGGCGGCACCCCGCTCGGCGCTCATCATTTCCAGAAAGCTTTCAAGCCGCGCGCCGTCGCGCCCTGCCAACTGGCGTTCGCTCATGGGGTGCGCCGCGCCGGTTCTGTAGCCGGCGGGTTCAGCCGCTCGGAGGGAATACGCACCGTCACTTCGCGGTCGCGGGGCTGAACGACCATGACAAGCAGCACCATGCCGCCGTAGATCAGCCCCGCGATTGTCGCCAGTATCATCGTGAAGCGGAAGAGGGTGGGCATGGCGGCTCCGTGCAGGTGGCGATCAAACGTATATGCGGTGCGGCGAAAGCGGCGACAAGATCAAATTGCAAGCTCCGTCGACGCCGCATGCGGCGATCATTGTGATTCACCGCCATTCAGGCAGCAATTTGGCTTGACGCTTCGTAAACATTTGCAGATATCCATGCCAAACGGGCTTTCAAATTTATGAATGAAACGAATTTATCCGTCCCGGCCACACTCGGGGAGCAAGCGCGGGCAACGCTCGGACGGCGAAACATCGTCTTCGTCGGGCTGATGGGGGCTGGAAAATCGGCAGTGGGCCGCATGGTCGCCCAGCAGCTCAGGGTTCCTTTCATTGATACGGACGTCGAGATCGAGCGCGTGTCGCGCATGACGATTTCGGAGCTTTTTGCCACCTATGGGGAAGAGGAATTCCGGGCGCTGGAAACGCGGGTCATCAAGCGCCTGCTGCGTGGCGGTCCCAAGGTCGTCTCGACGGGCGGCGGCGCCTTCATCAACGACAATACCCGCGCGCATATCAGGCGCGGCGGCATTTCGCTGTGGCTGAAAGCCGATCTTGAGGTTCTGTGGGAGAGGGTCAACAAGCGTGACCATCGCCCGTTACTGAAGACGGAAAACCCCAAGGCTACGCTCGCTGCCCTGATGGAGAAGCGCTATCCGATCTATGCGGAGGCCGACATCACCATTGAATCTCGTGATGTTCGCAAGGAAATCATCGCTACCGAAGTGCTGACGGCTATTGCCGGCTTTAAACAGAAAGACTGACCACCATGACGCCTTCCGAAATCCATGCCGATGAACGTCTCGTCCACGTGCCGCTTGGCGAGCGCGCGTATGACATTCTGATCGGGGCGGGATTGATCGGCAGGGCAGGCGGCGAAATCTCGGCACGGCTTAAGGGTAAACGCGCGGCGATCGTCACGGACGAGCATGTCGCGCCGCTTTATCTCGAAGGTCTCATGGACGGATTGCAGACGGATGGCATCGAGGCCGTCTCGCTGACCCTGCCGGCAGGTGAAAAGACCAAGAGCTTCGAGCATCTCATGACGGTCTGCGATGCAGTTCTCGCTGCACGCGTGGAGCGCAACGATGCGGTGATCGCGCTGGGCGGCGGCGTGATCGGCGATCTCGCTGGTTTTGCGGCAGGCATTGTGCGCCGCGGCGTCCGCTTCGTGCAGATACCGACCTCGCTTCTGTCGCAGGTCGATTCCTCCGTTGGGGGCAAGACCGGCATCAACAGCCGCCACGGCAAGAACCTTCTCGGTGTTTTTCACCAGCCTGATCTGGTCCTGGCCGATACGGCGGTGCTCGATACGCTCAGTCCGCGCGAGTTCCGCGCCGGCTACGCCGAAGTCGTCAAGTACGGTCTGATCGACAAGCCGGATTTCTTCTTCTGGCTGGAAAAGAACTGGGACGAAATCCGCACCGGCGGCCCCGCTCGCATTCAGGCGATTGCGACCAGCTGCCAGGCGAAGGCAGATGTTGTCGTGGCCGACGAGAAGGAAAATGGCGTGCGCGCCCTTCTGAACCTCGGTCATACCTTCGGCCACGCGCTGGAAGCGGCAACCAATTACGACAGCAAGCGGCTGGTGCACGGCGAAGGCGTCGCCATCGGCATGGTGCTGGCCCACCAGTTCTCCGCTCGCCTCAACCTCGCCAGCCCCGACGATGCCGCGCGCGTCGAGGCGCATCTGAAGGCTGTCGGGTTGCCAACGACAATGAAGGATATTCCCGGCGAATTGCCGCCGGTCGAGACCCTGATGGCGGCGATCGCGCAGGATAAAAAGGTCAAGGGCGGCAAGCTCACCTTCATCCTCACCCACGGCATCGGCCAGTCCTTCGTGGCCGATGATGTCGCGGCGTCCGAGGTGCAGTCATTCCTGTCGGAGAAGCATCCGGGGTGAGTTGGCGCAGAGCAGTACGGTGAAGGGAGCCCCCTCATCGCCTCGCTTCTCTCCGGCACTTCTCCCCCGCGGGGAGAAGAACACGCCGCTTTGGCAATGCTATACGTGGAACGTTGCTGGCGCTTTTGAGTAAGGCGCTGCCGCCGGTTTCTTCTCCCCGCCGGGGAGAAGGTGGCCCTAAGGGCCGGATGAGGGGGCTTGCTCGCGGCTCTGAAGACAACCTTAACCTAAAACCTCACCGCTTCCCCGGGCGCCGCTGCCTCGATCGCGAGCGCATGCAGCCCGGCGTCGAGTTCCGGCTTCAAAAGCGCGTTGATCGCCCGGTGCCGTTCGATGCGGGACTTGCCGGAAAAGCTCTCCGACACTATCTGAATACGCATATGCGTTTCGCCGGTACCTGTGATATCGGGCTGGTGGCCCGCATGCATCTGGCTTTCATCGACGACCCTCATGCGCTCCGGTGAAAAGCTTTCCCGAAGCTTGGTTTCTATGCGCTCTCGCAGAGACATTCGAAGGGCTCCAATTCTGTTTGCCGGTCTTTTAAGGGGGCTCCCTAAAAGCCTGTAACATTCCTTTTTGTCAATTCTTGTTGTGCGGCTTTTCGCACCCCATAATCAGGGCATCATGAAACTGGATTCGAAATATTTCGATCGCATCCGCACGCGCCGGAAAAGGGAGCGGGAACCTGAGGTTCAGGCCCCTGTCTGCCAGTGGGACGGATGCGACAAGCCGGGCGTTCACCGGGCACCCGTCGGCCGCAATGCCGAGGGGCAATTCTTCCTGTTCTGTTTTGAGCACGTGAAGGAATATAATAAAGGCTATAACTATTTTTCCGGCCTTTCCGACAGCGAGATCGCCCGTTACCAGAAGGAAGCGATCACAGGCCATCGCCCCACCTGGACGGTGGGCGTCAACAAGACTGCGCGTGACAGCCCGCTGCATTCCACGCTGCGCTCCGGTTCGGCCAGCGGCAATGCGCGTATTCGCGATCCCTTCGGCTTTACCGGCGGTTTTGCCGGCGGCGGGCGGGCAGGCGGCACCCGCATGCAGCAGGACCGCAAGCTCAAGACGCTGGAGGCAAAAGCGTTCGATACCCTCGGCCTTGCGGCCAGCGCAAAGCAGGAAGACATAAAAAGGCGCTATAAGGAGCTTGTCAAAAAGCACCATCCTGATGCTAATGGTGGCGATCGTGGTTCGGAAGAGCGTTTTCGGGCTGTTGTTCAAGCATATCAATTGTTAAAGCAGTCAGGTTTCTGCTAAGCCAACTTACGTGTTTACCGCCTGATTGATGATGTGGCCGGGTGGCTGCCGCCCGCCTTGGAGACGTGATGAGCAAAATCGACCTTGATATTTCCAACCTGCCCGACACGACAGTGTCCGTGCGGGAGGTTTTCGGCATTGATACGGATCTGCGGGTTCCCGCCTATTCCCAGGGCGACGCCTATGTGCCTGACCTCGATCCCGACTATCTTTTCGATCGCGACACGACGCTTGCGATCCTAGCCGGTTTTGCTCACAACCGACGTGTTATGGTGTCCGGCTTCCACGGCACGGGTAAATCCACCCATATCGAGCAGGTCGCTGCGCGCCTTAACTGGCCCTGCGTTCGCGTCAACCTCGACAGCCATGTCAGTCGTATCGATCTCGTCGGCAAGGACGCCATCGTGCTTAAAGACGGCAAGCAGGTCACCGAATTCAAGGACGGCATCCTGCCCTGGGCCTACCAGCACAATGTCGCGCTGGTCTTCGATGAATATGACGCTGGTCGCCCGGACGTGATGTTCGTTATCCAGCGGGTGCTGGAATCCTCCGGCCGGCTGACCCTGCTCGACCAGAGCCGCGTTATCCGTCCTCACCCGGCGTTCCGTATCTTCGCGACCGCCAACACGGTGGGCCTTGGTGATACGACCGGCCTTTACCACGGCACGCAGCAGATCAACCAGGCGCAGATGGACCGCTGGTCCATCGTCACCACGCTGAACTACCTGCCACATGAGCAGGAAGTGAACATCATCGCCGCCAAGGTGAAAAGCTTAGACAATCCGAAGGGGCGCGAAACCGTATCCAAGATGGTGCGCGTCGCCGATCTAACCCGTTCGGCCTTCATCAATGGCGACCTTTCCACCGTCATGAGCCCGCGTACCGTCATCACCTGGGCTGAGAATGCGGAAATCTTCGGCGATCTCGCCTTTGCCTTCCGCGTGACCTTCCTCAACAAGTGCGACGAGCTGGAGCGCACACTGGTGGCCGAACAGTATCAGCGCGCTTTCGGCGTCGAGCTTAAGGAAAGCGCCGCGAACATCGTTCTGAGCGCCTGATCGTCCCCGGCTTGTCCGGAGATGATTTCGATGACTTGAAGACGTCGGGTGGCCGCGCATCGATTGATGGGCGGTCACGGTGCGTCGACAATTGACAGGAAAGACAATGGCAGCGCGTGGCGACAATTCCAGACCGAAACCGGGTACGGCTGTTGATACCGAGCCGTTGCGTCAGGCAATTGCCGGATGCGTGCGATCAGTCGCCGGTGATGCTGAAGTCGAGGTCGTTTTCGCCAATGAACGGCCAGGTCTTGCCGGCGAGCGCATGCGCCTGCCGGAAATCTCCAAGAAGCCGACCGCGCAGGAAATCGCGATAACCCGTGGCCTCGGCGATTCCATGGCGCTGCGCCTGGCCTGCCACGATGCCGACACGCACGCGGTGATGTCGCCGCAGGGCGCTGAAGCGCGGCTGATTTTCGATGCTGTCGAGCAGGCTCGCGTTGAATCCATCGGCGCACTGCGCATGCCGGGCATGGCTTCCAACATTCACGCCATGAACACGGAAAAATATGCCAAGGCGAATTTCGCCGGCATTACGAAACAGGATGACGCCCCTCTTGCCGAAGCAGTTTCACTGCTGGTGCGCGAGAAGCTGACAGGCGAAAAGCCGCCGGAAAGTGCCGGCAAGGTCTTAGACCTCTGGCGGGATTTCATCGAGGAAAAGGCTGCCGGCGACCTCAACGATCTTTCCAAGGTGATCGGCGACCAGAAGGCGTTTTCGCGTCTGGTGCGCAAGATGCTGACCTCGATGCAGATGGCGGAGGATTTCGGCGACGAGGATAACGAGCCGGAAAGCCAGGAAGCGGAGTCCAACGAGGACCAGCCGCGCACCAACGAGACCGAGGAAGAGCAGGTCGAGGAAGAAGCCGGCTCCGACGCGACGCCCGCCGATGAAAACGAGGCCTCGCAGGAGGAAATGGAAGAAGGCGAGATGGACGGCGCCGAGATGTCGGATGAGGAAATGTCCGACGATCTCGACGAGGATTCCGAAACGCCCGGCGAGACCCGCCGTCCCAACAGCCCCTTCGACGACTTCAACGAGAAGGTCGACTACCGTATCTTCAGCCAGGAATTCGACGAGGAAATCCATGCCGAGGAACTGTGCGACGACGCTGAGTTGGACCGCCTGCGCGCTTTCCTCGATAAGCAGCTTGCTCATCTCCAGGGTGCCGTCGGACGATTGGCGAACCGTCTCCAGCGCCGCCTGATGGCGCAGCAGAACCGTTCCTGGGATTTCGATCTGGAAGAGGGGTACCTCGATCCGGCCCGTCTCGTGCGGCTTATCATCGACCCGATGCAGCCGCTTTCCTTCAAGAAGGAACGCGACACCAAGTTCCGCGATACCGTAGTTTCGCTGGTCATCGACAATTCCGGTTCGATGCGCGGCCGTCCGATCACGGTTGCCGCCACCTGCGCCGATATTCTGGCGCGTACGCTGGAGCGCTCGGGTGTGAAGGTGGAAATCCTTGGCTTCACCACCAAGGCGTGGAAGGGTGGACAATCACGCGAGCAATGGCTTGCCAGTGGCAAGCCAGCTTCGCCTGGCCGCCTTAACGATCTGCGCCACATCATCTACAAGTCGGCGGATGCGCCGTGGCGGCGCGCGCGTCGCAATCTCGGCCTGATGATGCGCGAAGGTCTGCTCAAGGAAAATATCGATGGCGAAGCGTTGATGTGGGCGCATAACCGCCTGATCGGCCGTCCCGAGCAGCGCAAGATCATGATGATGATCTCGGACGGTGCGCCGGTCGACGATTCGACCCTGTCGGTCAATCCGGGCAATTATCTGGAACGGCATCTGCGCGCTGTGATCGAGCAGATCGAGACACGGTCGCCGGTTGAGCTGCTGGCAATCGGTATCGGCCACGACGTGACACGTTATTATCGTCGCGCCGTCACCATTGTTGACGCAGATGAACTGGCTGGCGCGATGACCGAGCAGTTGGCAGCTCTCTTCGAGGATACGAGCAGCGCTTCCGGTTCGTCGCGCAGGCTCCGCCGTGCGGGATAAGCAAGGCCGGACTTCCACCCCTCGCGGGATTCTGTCGATGGCCGCTGTCATGGCGGTCACGCTGTTTCCGGTGTCGATCGGCGCTTCGACTATCGATGTGCCGGTCAGCGTTCGCCAGTTCTCCGGCTTCGAGGTCGGCACGAGTGCGAAACGCTTCGGCAAACTGGAATTCATCGGCGGCATGGTGATGAGCTCGCCGGAGAAATTGTTCGGTGCGATATCCTCCATTCGGTTCCGCCCCAACGGTGAGGACTTTGTTGCGGTGCTGGATACCGGTCATTGGCTGACGGGCCGGGTCACCCGCGATGCGGTGGGTGCGCTGTCTGGCGTTGCCGAGGCCCGTATCGCGCCGATGCTGGACATGAGCGGGCGCGAACCGCCACGCAAGATGGACATGGATGCCGAGGGTCTCGCGTTGCGTGACGGCAAGGTTTTCGTGAGTTACGAGCAACGCCACAGGATCGATATTTATGCCGATCCGGGATTTCTCTCTGCAAAACCGGTTGGGCGATTGCCTCACCTCATCCCCAATGACGAGTTGCGCCACAATGGCGGCTTGGAAACGCTGGCGGTATCGCCGAGCGCGTCGCCACTCGGTGGCGCTCTCGTTGTCGTTGCGGAAAAAAGCATCGATGCGGATGGCAATCTTCTCGCGGCAATCCTGGAGGGACCGCTGAAAGGCGCCTTCGCCGTTACCCACCATCCCTCGTTCGATGTCACAGACGGCGCGTTCCTGCCCAATGGCGACCTCTTGCTGCTCGAACGCCGCTTCAATTTTGCCGAAGGTGTGGGCATGCGCATCCGCCGCCTGCGTGGCGCTGATATCCGGCCCGGCGCGGTCGTGGACGGCGAAATCCTGCTCGAGGCAGGCATGGCCTACCAGATCGATAACATGGAAGGCATGGACATCGTGAAGGATGCGGACGGCTCTACGCGCCTCATCATCGTGTCCGACGACAACCACTCATTCCTCCAGCGCAACCTGATGCTGGAGTTCAAGCTGGTTGAGTGAGTATCAAGCTTGCTCTTTAGCCGCTTTGTAAGCAGCCAGGAGATCCTCGACAGGAATGCCGTCGATCTTCATGCCTGTCATTCGGCAGGCCGATATGTGGGCGCCGGATAGATTTGAATTGGTGAGCTTAAGACCCGTCAAATTGACGTCATCAATCGACCAGCCGGACATGTTGCTGTCGGTGAACGAGGCACCCGAAAGGTTGATATTGTTGAAGCGTGTACCGGCCAAATTGACGTTATTGAATGCTGTTCCCGACAAATTGACATCGTCGAAGGTGGAACCGGAAAGGGTGGCGCTGGTTGCGTTCAAAACGTCGATCCGGTCCTTGATCTGCATGCTGAACGCCTCCAAACTTCACCACGAATGGGAGATTGCACAGCCATCCGTGGATTTGCAAGCGTGATTTGGTCCAGGGTTCTTGGTCGCAAATCCGCTGACGGAAAATGTCAGCTTTCTTTAACGGGTCCAGGCATCGGCTTCAGCGTGTTCATCAGCGCGCCGTAAGGCAGGAGCATGACGAGGCCGACGAGAACCTTAACCGAAAGGTCGCCCATTGCCCAGGAAATCCAGCGGGGGGCTTCCGTGGCGAAGACGCCGAGCACGGGCGCGTTTTCAATGGCGAAGGCGTCATTCGGGCCAACAAAGGAGAAGCTTGCCGCAAAGGCGATCGAGAAGAACAGCGCCGTGTCCAGCACCGAGCCCAGCATGGAGCCCGCAAGTGGCGCATGCCACCAGCGCTGACGGCGCAGGCGATTGAACACGGAAATATCCAGCAATTGGCCGATCAGATAGGCGGTTCCGGAAGCGACAGCGATTCGCGGAATGGAGGTCCAGAAGGAGAGCGTGACGCCGACGATGAAGCCGGCAAATACGACGCGGCGTGCGATGGATGGTCCAAACTGGCGATTCGTGAGATCGGTGACAAGGAAGGCAACCGGATAGGTGAAGGCGCCCCAAGTCAGAAGATCACCGAGGTTGATACCAAACAGCGAGCCCGACAGCGGGTACTGCACCAGAATATTGGACGCCACGACGACGAGCGTCATCAGCAGCACATAGATCAGCGTGTAGCGAAGATAGGGCATTTTTTTATCCTGGGTGATGCCACCAGTTGGAGCCAAACATTGCGCCGACATCCAAAGCGGTTGTCGCAAAACGCGATGCACGTGAAATCTTGAATAAACAAAAGGCTTGAGCGGCAAAAGCCATTCAAGCCCTCTGAATATCAGATAATGTCGAAGCCGCTATTAAGCAGCTTCAGCCGTCTTCTTGGCGATCTGGCGGCGCAGGAGACGAGCGCGCATGCTCAGTTCGTTTTCGCCGGACTTCAGAAGGAAGGCATCGAGACCGCCACGGTGTTCAACCGAGCGCAGAGCGGCTGCGGAAACACGCAGACGGAAGCGCTGGCCGAGAGCATCGGAGATCAACGTGACCTGGCAGAGGTTCGGAAGGAACCGGCGCTTGGTCTTGTTGTTGGCGTGGCTGACGTTGTTGCCCGTCTGGACGCCCTTGCCGGTCAATTCGCATACACGGGACATGGGTACACCTATTTCGTTTCGTCTGTTTCACCACTGGCTCACCACCGGCAAAACCGGGCTGGCGATCCAACTGGCCATGATTGGAAAGTTGCGGTTCTATAGTCAGACGAGACCAAACAGTCAAGCCGCTCGCGATCAAATCAAAGGAAATTCCGGCGTTTTCAACCGTCGTCCGCTTTTTTATTGCCACAAGTCAGCGTATATGATCGCCCGATAAGGCCGCTTCCGCGCCTCTTGTAAGGTGATATCAAAATGATTGCCAGAGGAAAAAGCATTTTCATGGCCGCTACCATGGCGCTCGCAGGCGTTTCGCCTTTGTTCGCCGCCGAAGCGCGCCACACGAGCGAATATAGTATCAATCTCGGCATTTTGCCGATCGCAAGGGCGAGCTTTTCGACTCGCATGGATGGACCGAATTACTCGATCTCAGGCTCCTTCAGCGCCGCGGGCCTTGCCAGCGTTCTGAAGGACATTTCCGGAAAAACGACCGTTTCCGGCGCCAAGCGCGGCCATCGCCTGCAGGCCAACGAATATTCGCTGGTCTACAAGGACGGCAAGCGGGTGCGCACCTATGACGTCGTCTATCGTAACGGTAATGTCACATCGACGACGGTAAAACCGGAGCCGAAGCCCCGGCCGGACAACTGGGTCGAAGTGAAGGATCGCGACCTTCGCTCGGTTCTCGATCCGATCTCCGGGCTGATCATTCCAGCCGGCGGCCGCATCTGCCCGACTCGCCTGCCAATCTATGACGGCGAGTCGCGACTCGATCTCGTGTTGAGCTCGAGCGGCACGAAACCATTCAAGACGAACGGCTTCAGCGGCGACGCAATCGTCTGCAAGGCGAGATACGTGCCGAAGTCGGGTTACCGGCAGGGTCGCAAGGACATCGAGTACCTGAAATCAATCTCCATGGAGATCTGGTTCGCCAAGTCGAACAATATGGATGTCTACGCGCCCGTCTACGCCGTCATTCCGACACGGGTGGGACAGGTCTACATCACCGCTACGAAGTATGGTGGCTGACGAAAGCTGATGGTGGCGTAAAAAAGCAGATGCTGCCGTGTCTTTCTTCTCCCCGCTGGGAGAAGAAGCGAGTGGCATCCGCTCATTTGACGGGCAATGCGCTGAGAATCACAGCGCATCTCCCGGCGACCAGTCGGGATCGGCCATGACGAAGCTCGAGAAGACAAAGCCCGGCGAGACGGTGCAGCCGACGAGCGTAAAATCGCCGAGACTTTCAGCCGATTGCCAGCAATCGGCTGGCACGATGACCTGCGGGCGCTCGCCGGCCAGAATGTCCGCACCGAGCGTGAAGGTCTGCACTTCCCGGCCGTCCTGCGAAAGATGAAGCGCGATTGGCGCCCCGGCATAATAGTGCCAAACCTCCACCGCATCCGTCACCCGATGCCAGTGAGAGCGGTCGCCTTTTTCGAGGAGATAATAAATCGCGGTTGAGTGGCCGCGCTCACTGCCGGCCTTGTCGCGGAAAGTCTGGTGGTAGAAGCCGCCCTCGGGATGTGGCTCCAGCCCAAGTTCACGAATGATGGCCTGGGCTGACAAATCGCTCGTCATCAGAAGTTGTCCTTGCGCGTGCGGATTTCCGCAAAGACGTCGGCATCGCTGACGCCCTCAAGCCCCAGATGTTTGCGAATACCAGCATCCGCGACCCGCATATAAGGGTTGGTCTGTTTCTCAAGCGCTATGGTCGTCGGGATCGTGAACTCGTTTGCCTGCCGCGCCTTTTCCACGTGCTCCGCACGGTCGCGCAGCGCAGCATTGTCAGGATCGACCGTCAGGGCAAAACGGGCATTGCTCAGCGTGTATTCGTGGCCAAAATAGACCTTGGTGTCGTCAGGAAGGACCATGAGCTTCTGGAAGGAATGCCACATATCCGCAGCCGGGCGTTCAAACAGGCGGCCGCAGCCCATGGCGAAAAGCGTGTCGGCCGCAAATAGCAGGCCGTCGTCCGGCAGGTAATAACAGATGTGCCCGGCGGTGTGGCCGGGTGTCGAAATGACCTGAACCCGACGTCCGGCAAATTCGAATTCGTCGCCATCGGCCTGAGAGCGGTCGAGGCCGGGTATGGCCACCGCCTCATCATAAGGGCCGTGAATTTCGCACTGGAATCGGTCCTTCAATGCAAGATTAGCCTCGACGTGATCCTGATGATGGTGGGTGGTAAAAATATGGGTGAGCTTCCAGCCGTGGCCGTCGAGCGCTTGCAGAATCGGGCCTTCTTCCGGCGCGTCGATTGCGGCGGTCGCCCCGCTTACCGGGTCGTGGAGCAGAACGCCGAAATTATCGCTGCGGCACAGAAAGACGTCTATTTCCAAAGCTTTCATTATATCCTCTCCATTTGCCGGCAAGAACCGGCGCATTCGTCCGCCTGTCCTTCTATGTAGGGCCAGACGCCTTGAAGTCCAACTGCCTGATGCTACATTCTCGCCATGAATACCGATATCGTCGATCTGCGCGAATTCTACCATTCTTCGCTTGGCCGCTCTGCCGAGCAGGCGATCACCATGGCGCTTTCGACGCTGTGGCCGCCTTTGCCGGAGGAACGGTTGGTCGGTCTTGGATACGCCGTGCCTTTTCTGGACCGTTTTCGACACGATACGGAACGCACCTTTGCATTCATGCCGGCGGGGCAGGGTGCTGTGAACTGGCCAGCGAGTGAGCTTTCCTCCACGGCACTGGTGTTCGATGAGGAACTGCCGTTGCCCGATTCGTCGATCGATCGGGTGTTAATGGTTCATGCGCTTGAATTTGCCGAAAATCCTCGCGAGAGCCTGAAGGAGATATGGCGGGTGCTGGCGCCCGGTGGCCGTCTTGTCATCGTGGTGCCGAACCGGCGTGGTGTCTGGGCACGGATGGAGCATACGCCCTTTGGCTCCGGCCGGCCTTATTCCCGCGGGCAGCTGACCGCCCTGCTGCGCGAGACGAATTTCACGCCCGGCGCCACCGCCGAGGCGCTGTTTTTCCCACCGACGACCAGTCGGCCGGTGTTGAAATTCCGCCGATACCTCGAACATACCGGCCGGCGTCTCTGGCCACTATTTTCCGGTGTCATCGTGGTGGAAGCGCAAAAACGCCTCTATCAGGGATTGCCCGTCACGCAGCGCGCGTCCCGGCGGGTTTTCGTGCCCGTACTCGCGCCACAGGGCGTGCCCACAACACGCACGGCGGCAAGCCAGCGAAAGCCGCGCTGACCCTCGACAAAGCGCCCATTCCGGTCTAATGCCTCCGGCATTGTTGTTGCCGGGTTTTCCGGCGGTTTTCCAAAGGTCGATCAAATGAGTGCAGAGCTTAGCCAACCTGTTCCGCGTCCGGGTATTCTGGATATCGCCGCTTATGTTCCCGGCAAGGAACATGTGGACGGCGTTGCGAAGGTTTATAAGCTCTCTTCCAACGAAACGCCGCTTGGGCCGAGCCCGAAGGCGATCGAAGCTTTCGGGACGGCCGCGAGCCATCTGGAAATTTATCCTGACGGGCAGGCGGTCGCGTTGCGTCAGGCAATTGCCGATGTCCATGGTCTCAACATCGCGAATATCATGTGCGGCAATGGTTCGGACGAACTGCTTGGCCTGCTGTGCCACGTCTATTTGGGCACGGGCGATGAGGCGATCATCACCGAGCACGGCTTCCTCGTCTACAAGATCCAGATCATGGGCGCCGGTGCAACCCCGGTCTCGGTGAAGGAAAAGGATTGCGCTGTCGATGTCGATGCGATCCTTGGCGCCGTCACGCCAAAGACCAAGATGGTGTTCATCGCCAACCCAGGCAACCCCACCGGAACCTATGTTCCCGTGACCGAAATTCGCCGTCTTCAGGCCAACCTGCCGAAGCACGTTCTGCTGGTGCTGGATGCGGCTTATGCCGAATATGTGCGCAAGAACGATTATGAGGCTGGTCTTGAGCTTGTCTCCGGCAACCACAATGTGGTGATGACCCGCACCTTCTCGAAGGTCTACGGTCTCGCGGCCCTGCGCGTTGGCTGGATGTACGGCCCGGCCGCCATCATCGATGCGCTGAACCGGGTGCGCGGCCCGTTCAACATGAGCGCGCCGGCTATCGCTGCCGGTGCTGCTGCGATCCGCGACCAGTCCTTTGTCGAAAAGGCTGTCGCGCACAATGCACTGTGGATGGAAAAGCTGGTGACGACCTTCACAGGCCTTGGCCTCACCGTCACACCCTCCGTCACCAACTTCATCCTCATCCACTTCCCGGATCAGGACGGCAAGCGGGCAGCGGACGCCGATGAATTCCTGAGCCGTCGCGGTTACATCCTGCGGGCTGTCCGCGGTTACGGCTTCCCGAACGCGCTCAGGATGACCATAGGTTCCGAAGAGGCCAATCTTGGCGTCATTGCAGCGCTGACCGAGTTTATGGGGCAGGCGTAATGGCTGATTTCATGTTCCAGCGCATCGCGCTGATCGGGATTGGCCTCATCGGCTCGTCTATTGCCCGCGATATCAAGGAATTGGCGCTTGCTCGCGAAGTGACGATTTCCACCCGCAGTGAGGACACGCTGAAACGGGCTGAAGAACTGGCGCTCGGCACGGATTACACCGTTTCGGCGGCAGAAGCGGCTGATGATGCCGACCTGGTCATCGTCTCGGTCCCGGTCGGTGCGTCGGAAATGGTCGCAAAGCAGATCGCGCCGCACCTCAAGCCGGGCGCGATCGTCACCGATGTCGGCTCCACCAAAGCCTCGGTCATCGCGCAGATGGCCCCGCACATGCCTGATCACGTGCATTTCATTCCAGGCCATCCGCTGGCCGGCACGGAAAAGTCCGGTCCGGACGCAGGCTTTGCCGGCCTGTTCCGCGATCGCTGGTGCATCTTTACGCCGCTGCCGGGAACGGACGCTGAAGCGCTGGAAAAGCTGAAGGATTTCTGGCGGGCGCTGGGGTCGCGGGTTGATGAAATGGATGCCGAACACCACGACAAGGTTCTGGCAATCGTTTCGCATCTGCCGCATATCATCGCCTACAACATCGTGGGCACGGCGGATGATCTTGAAACGGTGACGGAATCGGAAGTAATCAAATATTCCGCCTCTGGCTTCCGTGACTTCACCCGCCTCGCGGCCTCCGACCCAACGATGTGGCGCGATGTCTGCCTGCACAACAAGGATGCCATCCTTGAGATGCTGGCCCGATTCTCCGAAGACCTCGCCTCCCTGCAGAGAGCGATTCGCTGGGGTGAGGGCGACAAGCTGTTCGAACTCTTCTCCCGCACCCGCGCCATCCGCCGCTCCATCGTGCAAGCGGGCCAGGACGTCGACGCCCCAGACTTCGGTCGTCACGCGCTGGATCAGAAGAAGTAGTGTCAAATCGGCCGCTTTGGGTGTGATATTCAGCTTGCTGGGACGCCGGGGCGAATCCGCACCGGCACACACCTTTTGCTTTAAACAATCAAGTGATTGACTGGCGGCAGAGTAAACTGTCGAACTTTTTTAAGCGGCGCAACATGCTTGGGCCCTTCGGCCCAGAAACGCAGAAAAATCAATGTGATTTTCAGGTAATGGTACCCCAAGCCGGGATCGAACCAGCACTCCTTTCGGAACCGCATTTTGAGTGCGGCGCGTCTACCAATTCCGCCATTGGGGCAACGGTGGTAATGCCACGGCGTCTATCATGGTCGAGGCCATGCGTGCAACCCCAAAAGCTGGAAATCTGATGCTCATGAAAATGGTTGGGTAGGTCGGGCGCGCTCTCGGTTTGGCCAACGCCCCGCGCAAATCGGCGAGCCCCTTAACCCTGCTTTGCTAGGCGATGCGGCGTTCAGAGATCCGCGATTTGGAGGGTTCGTGGCGCGCTCTGTTTCAAAATGAAACACCTTTGATTGCGGAATTTCGATAATTTTAGAGATCTCTAATAAATTAGTATATACGCAATTGCTAATTGAACTTATACTGGTGTTGTGGGTTTTCCACGCGGGGAGGGAGCGGCTAACTCATATGGAGGAAATTATGAGGGCTTTTTCGCGTAACCTATTATTGTCTGCCTGCCTGATCTTGCCGGTCAACGCCCATGCGCTGGATATCGGGATCGGTGGCGAGAACGGAGTTAATGCCAGTGTGGGTGGTAATGGTAGTGGTGGCCTGGGGGTCGGTGCCTCCGTTGGCGGCAGCGGCGGCATTAATGCGAACGCCGATGTCGGCGGCAGGAGCGGCGGCGGTCTAGGCGCTAATGTCAACGCCTCTGTCGGCGGCAGTAACGGCATCAATACAGACGTGAATGCATCGGTGGGTGGTTCGAGCGGTATCAATGCTGGCGTGAACGCATCGGTCGGTGGTTCCAACGGTATCAATGCGAATGTCGGCGCTGGCGTTGGCGGATCGCGTGGAATAGGCGTTGATGTCGGGCTGGGAATTGGCGGCTCAGGCTCGTCGGGCAATCCGGGTAACCCCGGCAATCCCGGTAACCCGAGCAATCCTGGGAATCCCGGAAACCCGGGGATCGGAAACCCGAACAACCCCGGCAGGCCGGGCACGATGACGCCGCGCGCCATGCGTCAGGTTATCCAGTCTTACAACGACATGTCACGGACCGAGCGGATCAAGCTCGCCCGCCGTTGTGTCGATATTCTGGGTGGCGGATACGATGCGGCTCTGACGCAACTCTGCAAGATGATCCGGACTGCATCGCGGTAAGCGGTCGCTGGATCCGTCGCTAATCCGAAGGGCGCTCTGGCGTCCTTCGGCTCAATTGCCCTTACGACCGAAAGACAGGATCTTTTGCCGGAGGCTACGCGCCAGATTGCGGGTGTTGCGGTACATGTCCACCTGGGCGGAGACCTGTCGCACATCGCGGTCGCTATTCTGCGTCAGCCCGACAACGAGCGTGCCCATTTCCTGACGTTCCTGCCAGAAGCGGCTCATAATGGGGTGATCTGGCACCGCGCAGCTGTCACTGCGTAGGATATTGGCGTCGTCCAGATGCCAGTCGGTCAGTTTCTCCACCAGCAGCTTGCCGGGAGAGAACTGGGAATAGGTTTCGTCGAAGGCGGTCTTCCAGGTATAGGCCTCGCCGGCGGCGATGAAGACCACCATGGATGCGATGGCGCTTCCATTGAGGTCGATGGTGTGGATGCGCACTGCATCCGCTTCGGCCAGATTGGTGATCGCTTCGCGCGCGAAGGCGGCGCGATATCGGTCGTTGACGAGCGCGGTGCGCTTGCGTCCTTTCCAACCACTGGCCTCCAGCGCCAGGAACTCTTCCATCCGATAACGGACATCTTTTGGCTGCCGTGTGACGGTATAGGCGAGGGCGCCAAGTTTTTCGAGCTGGCGCCATTGCCGGTTCATCTCGCGCAGATGGTGCGGCGCCAGGGCGTTTCGCAGATAGGTTTTGCCATCCAGCAGGCTTTCCAGCATCGGCCTGTGATAGTTTCCCGTCGTCGTTACGGGCAGGTTGCGGCTAAGTGCGATGGCCCTGAACATGCGGGCAAAAGGCCCTTCCAACCGAACATCCGGTAAAACCAGCACGTTGGGCAGACGCATATTGGTGTCGGAGAGCGCATCGAAGAGATTGTCGAGGGTTTCCGCGGCCCCCTCCGTATCGACGAGCGGCGTGCCAAGCGGCCCGAACGGGTTGGCCCAGACGCGAATAATGGAGGGGCCAATGGAAAAGCCCGGCTTCTCCACGGTGAAGGGCATGAGAAACCGCATGCGGCTTCTGGCGCCATTCTCGTCGCGAATGAGGGCAAAACGAACGGACTTGTCCTCAATCCGAGGCATGGCAGGGGCGAGCAGGCGGCCGGTGAAGAAGACATTCGCCTCCATGACGCGGTTCGACAGAAAGTCGAGCTCTTCCTGCATCTCATAGCCGAGTTGACCCGGATAGATACAGAACTCCCGTCCTTCGCGGCCAACGCGCCGGCTGCTGTCAGCCACGGGGCGGTCACGCTCTGCAGACGCCATCAGTGCCGCGATGCGCGGGTCGCCAAAATCCGGATTGTTTGGATCACTGGACATGCTTGTCGTTACACCGTCTTCTGCGTGTTTTGACCCGCCCGGATATCGTTAAAGGCAAAAAGAACGATCCCGAGTGTGCGGCGGATGGCAATATGCAATAGCACAGCTTCGATGCACATGGCTATCGCCACCGCTGCCGCGGCTCCTGCGAGACCATAGACCGGAATGAGCGCCATGTTGAGTGCAATATTGCAACCGAAGATAATAATATAAAGCACAACGCACAATTTTTGTTTGCCGGCCATGTTCAACAATGTTTCTCCGGGCCCGATCAACGCCTTGGCGAGAAAGCCGGCAAAAAGGAAAAACATCAACGTGTAGCCTTGGACGAAGCCAGGACCAAAGAGCGACAGCAGGAAGGGACCGGCCAGAAGCACGACGCTGCCGACCGCAAGTGACGGCCAGAAGGCCCATCGTGCCGCCTGGCTGGAGAAAGCGGCAAGGCCAGGCCGGTCGTCAGCGGACATCAGGGCTGCCAGACGGGGAGCAGCGGCCGCCTGCACCGAGAAGAACACGAATTGCATCAGCACGATGGTCTTTGCCGCGGCAAAATAGATGCCGACCTGATCCGGCGGCAGATAAAGCCCGACGATCACGACATCCGAGTTGGTCATCAGGAAGCCGATGCCGTCGATCAGGAACATGGGAAAGGCGAACCTTATCCAGTGCCGGAAATAGACCCTGCGCATCGTGCTGCGGAAGTGGCTGTTGAGCCGCCGGTTCATGAAGAGAAAATGTGAAAGCGTGGTGACGTAGGTGGCAAGAAGGGCCGTAAGCATGGCGGTCGTTGCGGTTTTTTCCGCGCCGACACCGATCGCCACCATCATGAACAGCAGGATTAGCAGCGGACGAACGATATAGGTGGGGCTTAACGCGGAAATTGCCCATCCGTTTGCCCGCGCCGTCCCGTTCAGCACATCGCCCAGCGCGACCATCGGCAGGGTAAACAGGGCCAACGAAATGGGAATGAGATAATAAGTCGCGATCCTTTCGCCGAAGAGGTAAAGAAAAATGAAGCCGATGATCGCAACCACGCTGGCCGAGAGCATGGCGAAGACACGGGCGGTCGAGGTTAGACCCATGATCTTGTCATGTGCCCCTTCCAGAC
>NZ_JBQYSN010000093.1:0-19689 GCF_052686535.1 Agrobacterium sp. DKPNP3
GGGTCACGCTCGCGCGGACTTCACGCGGCGCGGCAGGGGCGTCGTTCTTCTCCACCGGCTGCGCGCTCGCAGACCGCGGGTCGCGCGGAAACTTCTGGCTCATCAGCCCTTCGATACGGGCTTCAAGGCCTTCAATGGTGCGATTGAGAGCATCAAGGGACGACCTGTCGCCTGGCTGTTGGGTTTTCGATCGCAATCCGTTCATCTTCTCGCTCGCTTCGCTTCCGCCCGCCGTGCCCGGTTTCTGTCGCGACGTTCTGTCCCATCACGTCATCGCCGCAACATGCAGCAGTTCCTGAGCCGGTATTTGCCCCCATCGAGGAAATTGCGCCGCCGAACGAAGCAGTTACCTCTGTCCGGAGAATTCACGAAACGTGGTAAAGAAGTGGTTAACTATGGTCGGAATTTTTTAACTTTTGCCGTGCCTGACCGGCCCGAGGCCGATGGGCGGGGTAATGCGTAACACGCCTTGGCAATATTCCGCCGAAATCTGTTTGACGTTTACGCGCACGTCAAATATTGTCACGTCATATCGGCCGGATTGGCTCCGGCGCCCACGATGCGGAGGAACATCGGTAATGCCTGTTTACAAGGCCCCAGTTAAGGACACGCTTTTTATCCTGAATGACGTTCTCGGCCTGGAGCGGTATAATAACCTGCCCGGCTTCGAGGATGCGACGCCTGACATGATCGAGGCAATCACCGGCGAAGCGGCAAAGCTTGCCGAAGAGCGGCTTTTCCCGCTTAACCTTTCCGGTGACCAGCAGGGCTGCAAGCGCGCCGATGACGGCTCCGTCTCCGTGCCGGATGGTTTCAAGGAAGCCTATGACGCCTATTGCGAGGGCGGCTGGATCGGTCTTGCCGTGCCGCCGGAGTTTGGCGGTCAGGGCCTGCCCTATACGCTGCATGCGGCAATCGGCGAATATATGTCGTCCGCCAACCTGTCCCTGATGATGTATCCCGGCCTGACGCAGGGCGCGATCGCTGCGATTTTAGTGCACGGCACGCAGGAGCAGAAGCAAACCTATCTGCCGAATATGGTTGGTGGCACATGGTCCGGTACCATGAACCTCACCGAACCCCATTGCGGCACCGATCTCGGCCTGCTGCGCACCAAGGCCGTGCCACAGGCTGACGGCAGCTACAAGATTTCCGGTCAAAAGATTTTCATCTCGGCCGGCGAACATTCCATGACTGATAACATCGTCCATCTGGTGCTCGCCCGCATCGAGGGCGCGCCTGAGGGCACCAAGGGCATTTCGCTCTTCATCGTACCGAAGTTCCTGGTGAAGGAAGACGGCACGCCGGGCGAGCGCAACGGCGTCACCTGCGGTGCGATCGAACACAAGATGGGCATTCACGGCAACGCCACCTGCGTCATGAACTATGATGACGCGACCGGCTATTTGCTGGGTGCGGAAAACAAGGGCCTCTCGGCCATGTTCGTGATGATGAACGAAGCCCGCCTCGGCGTCGGCCTGCAGGGGCTCTCGGTTGGCGAGATTGCCTATCAGAACGCCGTCGAATACGCCCGAGAGCGCATTCAGGGCCGTTCGCTTTCCGGCGCAAAATTCCCGGACAAAAAGGCCGATCCGATCATCGTCCACCCGGATATCCGCCGCACGCTGATGACCATCAAGGCCTATAACGAGGCAGGCCGCGCTTTCCTTTTGTGGACGGCGCTGCAATCCGATATCGCCCATCGCTCCACCGATGAGAAGGAGCGGCAGGCGGCAGACGACCTGCTCGGTCTCGTCACGCCGATCCTCAAGGGCGTGCTGACCGACAAGGGCTTCGACCACGCCGTGATGGCCCAGCAGGTCTTCGGCGGCCATGGCTACATCGAAGAACATGGCATGAGCCAATATGTCCGCGATGCGCGCATCACCATGATCTATGAGGGGGCGAACGGCATTCAGGCACTCGATCTGGTGGGCCGCAAGCTCGGCATGAATGGCGGCCGCGCAGTCATGGCGCTGTTCAAGGAAATCGGTGATTTCTGTGAGGAAAACCGCGCCGACGAAAAGCTGACCCTCTACACCAAGGGTCTGAAGAAGGGCTTGAACGACCTTCAGGCCGCAACCATGTGGTTCATGCAGAACGCCATGGCCAAGCCCGACAATGCCGGTGCCGGTTCGACCGACTATATGCATCTCTTCGGCATCGTGGTGCTGGGTTACATGCAGGCGCGTATGGCGAAAGCGGCAAGCGAAGCGCTTGCGGCAGGCAGCGCTTCGGACGAAGATTACCTCAAGACCAAGCTTGTCACGGCGAAGTTTTACATGGAGCGCATCATGCCGGAGACGGCGCTGCGCAAAGCCCGCATCGAAACCGGCGCGGACACCACGATGGAACTGGCCGCAGAAGCATTCTGAGACATCTGGCGTTCAAGACGCCGCAGGGAGAGAATTGATGACCGACGTATTTATCTACGACCATGTCCGCACCCCGCGCGGACGCGGCAAGAAGGATGGCAGCCTGCATGAGGTGCCTTCCGTTCGCCTGGCCGCCAAGACGCTGGAAGCCATCCGCGACCGCAATGGGCTCGACACGTCCGCTGTCGATGACATCATCATGGGTTGCGTCGATCCCGTCATGGATGCTGGCGCGGTGATCCCCAAAGCTGCCGCTTTCGAGGCGGGTTATTCCAATAAGGCCCCGGGCATGCAGATTTCGCGCTTCTGCGCTTCGGGTCTCGACGCCATCAACTTCGCGGCCGGCAAGGTGAAGGCCGGTTCGGATGATATCGTCATCGCCGGCGGCGTCGAAAGCATGTCCCGCGTCGGCATGGGCATGTCCGGTGGCGCCTGGTACATGGACCCCTCGGTAAACTTTCCGGCCTACTTCATGCCGCAGGGCGTGTCGGCCGATCTCATCGCCACCAAATACGGCTTCTCCCGTGACGATGTCGATGCCTATGCCGTCGAAAGCCAGAAGCGCGCCGCGCATGCCTGGGAAAACGGCTATTTCAACAAATCGGTCATTCCGGTGAAGGACCAGAACGGCCTGACGATCCTTGACCGCGATGAGCACATGCGCCCCGGCACCGATATGCAGGCGCTGGCCTCGCTCAACCCGTCCTTCCAGATGCCGGGTGAAATGGGTGGCTTCGAAGCCGTTGGCATCATGGCCCACCCGGAAGTGGAGCGCATCAACTACGTCCACCACGCCGGCAACTCATCCGGCATCGTCGATGGTGCTGCCGCCGTGCTGGTTGGTTCGAAGGCGGGCGGCGAGGCAATGGGCGTGAAGCCGCGTGCCCGCATCAAGGCTTTCGCCAATATCGGCTCCGACCCCGCGCTGATGCTGACCGGCCCGGTGGATGTGACCGAAAAGCTTCTGAAGAAGACCGGCATGTCGCTTGCCGATATCGATCTCTTCGAACTCAACGAAGCCTTCGCCGCGGTGGTCCTGCGTTACATGCAGGCTTTCGGCATCGATCATGATCGGATGAACGTCAACGGTGGCGCGATCGCCATGGGTCATCCGCTGGGTGCAACCGGCGCGATGATCCTCGGCACGGTGCTGGATGAACTGGAACGGCGCGATCTGAACACCGCGCTCGTCACGCTTTGCATCGGCGCCGGCATGGGCACGGCGACGGTTATCGAGCGGGTCTGAGACAGCGGCTACAGCCCGCTTCCGTCATCCTCCGGTCAAGCCCGAGGATGATGCGTAACGCGAAGCGGCCATTACGATTCAGGGAAGAGGAATCCCAAATGAGCACTTACACCAATTTCACCATCGAGACGGATGCAGACGGCATTGCCCTCGTCACCTGGGACATGCCGGAAAAATCCATGAATGTCTTCACGTCGGAGGTTCTGGAGGAACTGAACGCCGTCGTTGATGCCACCGTCGCCGATGCTGCGGTCAAAGGCGTTGTCTTCACATCAGGCAAGAGCACCTTTTCCGGTGGTGCCGATCTCTCGATGATCAAATCGATGTTCTCCTTTTACCATGAGGAAAAGGCAAAGAACCCGGACGAAGCGGCACAGAAGCTGTTTGATCTTGTCGGCAGGATGAATGGCCTGTTCCGCAAGATTGAGACCAACGGTAAGCCCTGGGTCTCCGCGATCAACGGTACCTGCATGGGCGGCGCGCTCGAGCTGTCGCTCGCCTGCCACGGCCGCGTGGCCTCCAGCGCCAAGAACCTCAAGATGGCGCTACCGGAGGTCAAGGTCGGCATCTTCCCAGGTGCGGGCGGCACCCAGCGTGTGCCGCGCCTGACCGATGCACAATCCGCCTTGCAGATGATGACCACGGGCCAGTCGCTGACCGGTGCGCGCGCCAAGGCCATGGGGCTGGTGCACCAGGTGGTCGAGCCGGATCAGCTGGTCGCAACCGCAAAGCAGATGATCAAGGACGGTCTGAAGCCCGTCGCGCCTTGGGATGAAAAGGGCTTCAAGGCCCCCGGCGGCGGCATCTGGACTCCTGCGGCTGCCCAGCTCTGGCCCGCAGCCCCCGCGATCCTGCGCCGCGAGAGCGCCGGCAACTATCCGGCGGCACTCGCCATCCTCAAATGCGTCTATGAAGGCCTGCAATTGCCCTTCGATACGGCGCTGAAGGTGGAGCAGCGCTATTTCACCGAAATCCTTCGCTCGAAGGAAGCGTTCGGCATGATCCGCTCGCTGTTCATTTCCATGCAGGAACTGGGCAAGGGCGCACGCCGCCCTGCCGGCCAGCCGAAGACGGAGTTCAAGAAGGTCGGCGTCGTCGGCGCGGGCTTCATGGGGGCGGCCGTCGCTTACGTCACCGCCGCGGCGGGTATTCCCGTCACGCTGGTGGATCGCGATCAGGAAGCCGCAGACAAGGGCAAGGGCCATTGCGAGGAAAGCGTCAAGGCCGCCATCGGCAAGGGTAGGCTGACGCAGGATGAAGGCAAGGCCCTGCTCGACCTCGTCACGCCCACATCCGACTACGCCGCACTCTCCGACGCCGATCTCGTCATCGAAGCCGTGTTCGAGGACCGCGACGTGAAGAAGGCCGTCATCGAAGCCGTGGAAGCCGTTTTGCCCGAAGGCGCAATCTTCGCCTCCAACACCTCCACCTTGCCAATCACGGGGCTGGCAAAGAACTCCAAGCGTCCGACCGATTTCATCGGCATCCACTTCTTCTCGCCGGTCGAGAAGATGATGCTGACGGAAGTCATCTTGGGCAAGGAAACCGGCGACAAGGCGATCGCCGTCGCGCTGGATTACGTGGCGAAGATCAGGAAGACCCCGATTGTCGTCAACGATACGCGCGGCTTCTTCGTCAATCGCTGCGTCCTGCGTTACATGGCGGAAAGCTACGATATGCTGATCGAAGGCGTGCCGCCCGCCATGATCGAAAATGCCGCGAAATTTGCCGGCATGCCGGTCGGCCCGCTGGCGCTGAACGACGAGGTAGCGATCGATCTCTCCTACAAGATCCTCAAAGCCACCGTCGCCGATCTCGGCGAAAAGGCCGTCGATCCGCGTCATATGGAGCTCGTGAAGAAGCTGGTGGAAGGCGAAGGCCGCTTCGGCCGCAAGAACGCCAAGGGCTTTTACGACTACCCGCCAAAGCCCGCCAAAAAATCCCTCTGGCCGGGCCTGAAGGATCTTTATCCGCAGCAGAAGCCTGAAGACGTGGATATGGAGGTGCTGAAACAACGCTTCCTCGTCACCGTGGCGCTGGAAGCCGCCCGCACGGTGGAGGAAGGCATCGTCACCGATCCGCGGGAGGCCGATGTCGGCTCCATCCTCGGTTTCGGCTTTGCGCCCTATACCGGCGGTGCGCTGTCCTACATCGACGGCATGGGCGTGAAGAGCTTCGTGGCGCTCGCCGAAAAGCTCAGCGAGACCTATGGCCCGCGCTTCAGGCCGACGCCGCTGCTGAAGGATATGGCCGCCAAGGGTGAAACCTTCTACGGCCGCTTCGATCCCTATGCCGGCGCGGCCAAGGCCGCGTGATCGACGGTCAAGGCAGGATTTTTGAACAGGCCCTTCGGGGCCTGTTTTATTATGTTGGCACTGCCGCTTTCCGTGCATCCTTTACCCGGCTCAGGCGTTGACTGGCAGGACAGGGCAGAAAACGCCCGCCCCAAGCAATAAGCACGTCTCAGGAGACAGCCATGAAAGCGCCACTGCGATCCCACGGTTTTGAAAAGCCTTCCGACCTCGATGATGAACTCGCCGAATTGGACGAAGAGGCCGAGGCTGTCGCCGCAGAAGAGAAGACAGAGACATCCGCCGCACGAAGCAACAGCGCCGCCGATGCCATCGACCCTGCGGTAAGGGCCGAACTCGATGAACTGCGTCGGCAAGTCGACAAGATCAGACGCGATCTCAAGCGGCTGGAGGCTGCCCGTCACCCCCGTCGGGAGCACGAACACCCAAAGCACGAGCGCGACCGGGAAAATTCCCGTTTGATGACCGTCGTACGCTCCGTGGCCGTCACGTCGCTCGCCAGCCGTATATTCGCCACGTCACCGGTCATGGCGGCACTCGTCGCAGTCGTTCCGTTCGCGTTGGGCTTCGCGGCGCGGCGAAGCGAGGACGCCTAACGCAGGACCTTTCCGTCCCGAGCATTGTGGTCTCATCCGTTAGCCTGTTGGAGGTGGGGCCGCGCATTCAGGCCGCCGGTGATGCGGTCCAAATGCAATGTTTATCCCATCCACAGGCAGTTTGAAAAAACTGTCAAAAAACTTTGCGATGGCGCTTGCCATGTTCGAACAAGATGTTATAACCCCGCTCACTTTCGGGGCGCAAATAGCCCCGACCGCGAAAAGCGGAGGTTCTTCAAGGACCTGAAGTGCCCGGATAGCTCAGTTGGTAGAGCAGCGGATTGAAAATCCGCGTGTCGGTGGTTCAAATCCGCCTCCGGGCACCATTAAGTCTCCCGGTGTCCAGACCGTCATCGACCCACTGCCAGTCTGGTTCTATCACTACAATCGCATTAACCCTCGCAAAGCTCGCGGCTACCGCTCGCCAAAGGAATTCCTGGCCGACAAGATACGCCAGCCTCGTTCATTGGAGGAATTTGATGAGAGTAACTGTGATATTCGGTCCGGAATACAATGAGACCCTACGAACAACGGTCATGGATGTTATGGAGCAGCTCGGTGCTTCAGTCGAAAGTCGGAATTGGTCCGTTGCTGGTTCGCAGGAAATTGAGACCGTTCAGGCGCGATTGGCTGACCAAGAAATTATCATAGAGGCAGAAACCTATATTGGCCTTTCCATCACTGGCGATGAGGCCACGGTCAATGAAATCTCCGAGCGAGTGAGGCAGGCCACTCAAACGATCCCAACCTGATCCTGTCCGGTATCTGGGGCCAATTACAGAGCGCGCAGTCACCCCGGATGCCTATCTGGGCCTTTGCCGCCATGGCCGGGCGCGTTCGCCAAAAGATTGGTGAGGGACGGCAGCTGCGGGAAATTGCCTGATCAGATTATCGCGAACGAATATTTTCCGGGGCGGGGCATCAGCGCGCATGTCGACTGTGTCCCATGTTTCGATGATGCAGTCGGGTTGATAAGCCTTCTATCCGCTTGCGAAATGTTTTCGCGATCTGCGCGGACCGGCACATGCGTTGTGCTTCAGCCCCGAGTGCTTCAGCCCCGATCGGGCGGCCTGCCCATGGACTCCGGCCGGTTTGATTGGACCCATGAAGTTTCGGCTCGCAAATCGGATATTGTGAACGGGGTAAAGACCGTCCGAAGCTGAAGGATTTCCCTCACTTTTCGCAAGGTCATTGCTTCAACATCGACCTGAGCAATTACAAATGCTCCCGGTTATCCGTATTCTGCTCCGCCCGGTCCCGGTAAAGTGCTGCCCGCCCGAGCAGCATCAGGGAAACCGGCGTCGTCACCGTCATAAAGATGCCGATGAAGATCTCGTGGAAAGCGAAGCGGCCGCCGGAGACGGAGAAATAGATGATGGAGGCCATGACGATGCCGCCGGTGCCCCAGCTGGTGCCGAGTGTGGGGGCATGCAGCCGCTCGTAAAAGCTGCTTAGCTTTGCAAAGCCGATGGAACCGATCAGCGTCAGCGAGGCGCCGAGGAGGACGAAGAAAGCCACGGCGATCGCGGCCCAGAGCGGGAATTCTTGAGCTTCGATCATTCGATCACCTCGCCACGCATGAGGAATTTTGAAAGGGCCACGGTGGACACGAAGCCCAGGATGGCGATCAGCAGCGATGCCTCGAAATAGATATCGTTGCCGGTGCGCAGGCCGAAGGTCAGCAGCAGCAGCATGGCGTTGACATAGAGCGTGTCCATGCCCAGCACTCGGTCCTGCGCGCGGGGGCCGATGGCGATGCGATAGACCGAGATCGTCATGGCGATGGCCAGCATCAGCTGCGCTAGTGAAAAGGACCAGAAAAGGATAATCGAACTCATTCGAATATCTCCATCAGCAGTTTTTCATATCGGTTCTTGATAAGGCTAATCCAGGCGGCCTCGTCGACGTCGTCGAGAACGTGCAGCAGAAGCGTGCCTTGGCTGGAATTATATTCGAGCCAGGCGCTCCCCGGCGTCGAGGTCAGGATGGTCGCCAGAACGGCCAAAGCCATCGGGTCGCGGATGTCGAGCGGCACCGCCAGAAAGCCGGATGTACGGTCGCGGTCACGCCGAAACAGAATGATCGTCATAACAGCGAAATTGGATCTGATGATGTCGTAAAGCACGATCAGGATCAGATAGGCGAGCTTGTGCCAGTTGCGGATGCGCGGCTTGGCTGGACGCAGCGACGCCATCGACCAGGACGCGATGAGCGCGACGCCGGTGCCAAGCAGCAGATGGCCGGGGGAAAAGCTGTTGATCGTCATCCAGAAGATGATGAGTGAGAGCGTCAGCAGCGGATAGGGAAGGAGACGGCGGATCATGGCTCTGCCTCCGGATTGGTGCCCGCTCGTGGTGCAGAAATGACGCCCTGAATATAGCTCGCCGGCAAATCCAGAATGCGCGCCGTCTCCTGCATGTAACGCATGACAGGCCCGGCCTGCACGGTCATGGCAAGGGTGAGGGCGAGCAGCAGCATGATCGGCGCGATTTCGATGACGAGCACACGCGGCACGGTGCCCTCGATGGACGCCCAGAAGGTGCGGATGCCGGCTCGGGTCATCGAGATCAGTGAGGCGAAACCGGAAAAGACGATCAGGAAGACGATCCACCAGGAGAGCGTGGAAACGCTGTCGTTGGCACCGAGACCCGATGGGTTGAGGATTGCCGTGAGCATCGAGAACTTGGCAATGAAGCCTGATAGCGGTGGCAGGCCGGCAAGAAGAATGCCGCAGGCGGCAAAGCAGGCGCCGAGCACCGCCATGGTCGCGGGCATGGTGACCCCGACTTCCTCTTCTTCCTCTTCCTCCTCGCCTTCGCCATAGGCCTCCATGGTCACGGCAAGAACGTTCGCACCCGCGTCCTGGCCGCGCTCGACAAGTTCGATGAGCATGAAAAAGGCGCTGATCGTGAGGGTGGAGCTCACGAGATAATAAAGCGCGCCGGCCGCCACTGTCGGATTGCCGGTGCCCATGGCGGCGAGCAGCGTTCCTGAGGAAACCAGAACCGAAAAGCCGGCAAGCCTTCCCAACGCC
This sequence comes from Agrobacterium sp. DKPNP3, assembly GCF_052686535.1. NCBI lineage: Bacteria > Pseudomonadati > Pseudomonadota > Alphaproteobacteria > Hyphomicrobiales > Rhizobiaceae > Agrobacterium > Agrobacterium sp. DKPNP3. Next base: position 9,564 of record NZ_JBQYSN010000093.1, read on the forward strand.
TGCGATGCCAGAACCCCAATCGCTCCGAAGATGATGGTGGCGATGCCGCCGACGAGCAGCGCATCATGGCCAAAGCCGGCGGATTCCCCGGCTGTCTGTCCAAAAAGCAGGAAGGACAGGCGCGCGATGACATAAATGCCGACCTTGCTCATGATGGCGAACAGGCCGCCAACCGGGGCGGAGGCTGCACCATAGGCGGAGGGGAGCCAGAAATTCAGCGGCCACATGCCGGCCTTGACCAGGAAGGCAATACCGAGAATGGCGGAGCCGGTTTCGAGCAGCATGCGCTGGTCCGGGTTCAGCCCCTCTATCCGGTGGGCAAGATCACCCATGTTCAGCGTGCCCGTGACGCCATAGATCAGGCTGACGCCGATCAGGAAGAACAGCGCGGCCACGAGGTTGATGGCAATGTAATGCAAGCCCGCCTTGACGCGCTGCTGGCCCGAACCATGCAGCAAGAGGCCATAGGAAGCCGCCAACATCACTTCGAAGAACACGAAGAGATTGAAGAGGTCGCCGGTCAGAAACGCACCATTGACGCCCATCAGCATCATCTGGAACAGCGAGTGAAAATGCGCGCCGGACTTGTGCCACTTCGCCATGGAATAGATCAGCGACGGAATGGCAAGCAGCGCTGTGAGCAGCACCATCAGGCCGGAAAGCCGGTCGGCGACGAGCACGATGCCAAAGGGTGCCGGCCAGTTGCCGAGCAGATAGACCCCGCTCGAAACGACGGCGGCGATCTCGGTATTGACCGTCGAATTCACTTCGCGGAACAGCAGGATCGCAACCACCAGCAGGAGCACGGTGGAGGTAAAGCTGATGGCGGCCTTCGCCACGCGCTGGCGCTCGTCGAAGAACAGCAGCAGCGCGGCGGTAATCAGCGGCAAAAGGATCGGCGCGATCACGATGTGGAAGGGGAACGACATCATTTCGACTCCCTCCCGTCCACATGGTCGGTGCCGGTAAGGCCGCGCGCGGCAAGCAGCACCACGAGGAAAAGCGCGGTCGTGGCAAAGCCGATGACGATGGCGGTCAGCACCAGCGCCTGCGGCACCGGGTCTGCCAGCGTTGAACTGTCGACGCCGTTGACCAGCACCGGCGGCGCATTGGTCTTGATGCCGCCGACGCCGAATATGAAGAGATTGACGGCGTAGGAGAGCAGCGACAGGCCGACGATGACCTGATAGGTGCGCGGGCGCAGGATGAGCCACACGCCGGAGCCGGTCATGATGCCGATGCCGATGGCGAGAATGAGTTCCATTACACGTCCTCCGCTTTTGCGGCGTCAGGCGTGCGAACGCGGTAGTTACGCAACGATTGGTGTGCCAGTGCTATCAGGATAAGAACGGTGGAGCCGACGACCAGCGAGAAGACGCCGAGATCGAACAGCAGGGCGGAAGCAGTCGGCATTTTGCCGATATAGGGTATTTCCGTATATTGGAAATAGGAGGTCAGGAACGGGTAGCCGAAGTACCACGAGCCGATACCCGTGGCCGCGGCCATCAACAGGCCAAACCCCATCCAGCGCAATGGCAGGATGCGGATGCGATCTTCCGCCCAGCGCGCGCCCCCGGCCAGATATTGCAGCAGGAAGGCGATCGCCATGGTGATGCCGGCCGCGAAACCGCCGCCGGGCATGTCATGGCCGCGCATGAATAGGAAGATCGAGAAGGTGATGATGACAGGGAACATCCACTGCATGACGATGGACGGCACGTAGAGATAGTCGCGCACCGTATCGCCCTTGCTCCGGTCGGGACGTTCGGCATCGAAGGCATTCTGCAACTGCTGCTGTTCCGGCACGCCAATGCTTTCATGAGCGGGACGGAAACGGCGGAGCAGGGCAAACACGGTAAGCGCCACAATGGCCAGAACCGCAATTTCCCCGAACGTATCGAATCCGCGGAAGTCGACCAGGATGACATTGACGACATTGGTGCCGCCGCCTTCGGTATAGGCCCGTTCCAGGAAATAGGTGGCGATCGCATTCGGCACCGGCAGCGTCATCACGGCATAGGCGATGACGGACATGCCGATACCGCTGGCGGCTGCCAGCAGGAAGTCGCGGGCGCGGCGAAGCTGCGCCGGCAGTTCATCGCTGCTGTCGACCTTTTCGAAGCGTTTCGGCAGCCACCGGAGACCTAGCAGGATGAGAACCGTGGTGACGATTTCCACCAGCAACTGGGTGATGGCGAGATCCGGCGCGGAAAGCCACACGAAGGTGAGGCAGGTGACAAGCCCGGAGACGCCGAGCATGACGAGCGCGGCGAGACGGTGATATTTCGCCTGCCAGGCGGCGCCCATGGCCGCAATCATGCCAATCAGCCACAGAATAGCGAAGATCGGATCGAAGGTCGTGACGCGCGGCAGCGAGAGGGAGAATTCAGAAAGGAAGAGCGGCGAGAAACCGGCAAGAAGCGCCACGAGGATGAGAAGCCTCAGCTGCGGCTGCAGACGCCGCGTGCCGAGCGTGCTTTCCAGCCACCGCGCCCATTTCCAGGACACGGTGACGATGATGCGCTCGAAGATGCGCTGTCCCCGTAAATGCCGGAAGACAGGCGGGCCATCGTCGCAGCGCGAGAAATAGCCGCCGAGGAGGGCGTAGATCGCCACGCCGCCGATCAGCGCCGCGATACTCATGATCAGCGGCAGGTTGAAGCCATGCCAGATTGAAAGGCTGTAGACCGGCGTCTGCGCGCCGAGCACCGAAAGCACGGCGGAATGCAGGAAGGGACCAATCGACAGGCTCGGAACGATACCGACGATCAAGCAGGCGAAAACCAGGAACTCGATCGGGAAGCGCATCCAGCGTGGCGGCTCATGCGGATTGGGGTTGGGCAGATCGACGGGCTTGGGTCCGAAGAAGACCGTGTGGATGAAGCGCAGCGAATAGGCGACGGCGAAGGCGCCCGACAGCGTCGCGACATAGGGCAGCGCCCGGTCGAGAAGCGAGTCGGCATGGGTCTCGACGGCCTCGGCAAAGAACATTTCCTTGGAGAGGAAGCCGTTGAACAGCGGCACGCCGGCCATCGCCGCGCTTGCCGCCATGGCGAGTGTCGCCGTTGCGGGCATATAGGTGTAAAGCCCGCTCAAGCGTCGCATATCGCGGGTGCCGGTCTCATGGTCGATGATGCCGGCCGCCATAAACAGCGAGGCCTTGAAGGTGGCGTGGTTGACCATGTGGAAAATGGCCGCCACCGCTGCGAGCGGACTGCCAAGGCTGAGCAGGGTGGTGATAAGGCCAAGATGGCTGATTGTGGAATAAGCGAGCAGGCCCTTCAGGTCCTGCTGGAACATGGCGAAATAAGCGCCGAGCAGCAGGGTGATCACACCGGCGACACCCAGCAGCCAGAACCACTCGGGTGTGCCTGCGAGCACCGGCCAGAACCTTGCCAGCAGGAAAACGCCCGCTTTCACCATCGTGGCCGAATGCAGGTAAGCGGAAACCGGCGTCGGAGCGGCCATGGCATTGGGCAGCCAGAAGTGGAAGGGAAACTGCGCGCTTTTCGTCAGCGCACCGCCGAGAATGAGGATGAGCGCCGGTAGGTAAAGCGGGTGGGCGCGGATGGCCGCACCTGCCTCGATAATTTTGTCGAGGTCATAGCTGCCGGCCATGTGGCCGAGGATCAGCAATCCGGCCAGCAGACTGAAGCCGCCGATACCGGTCACCGTCAGCGCCATGCGGGCGCCGTCACGCGCGCCAGCGTTCTGGTGCCAGTAGCCGATCAGCAGGAACGAAAAGATGCTCGTCATTTCCCAGAAGATGGAAAGCAGAATGACGTTGCCGGACAGGACGACGCCGAGCATGGAACCCATGAAGGCAAGAAGAAAGGCAAAGAAGCGCGGTATCGGGTCTTCCGCCGACATGTAATAGCGGGCGTAGAGGACCACCAGCAGGCCGATACCGGTAATCAGCATCGAAAAAATCCAGGCAAATCCGTCAAGCCGGAGCGTGAAGTTCAACCCCAGCTGCGGTAGCCATTCGACATCGTATTTTAAGGCCGCGCCGCCGCTGACGCTGGTATAAAGGAAAATACTGCTGACCAGCCCGAAAAGGGCGACCGCACCCGCAACGGATGCGGGAGCGGCGGCAGCACCCTCGCGCGGCATGAATGCCGTCAGGAGGGCGCCGACGAAAGGCAATGCGACAATGAATGGTAGAATGGTTGCAAGTGTCATATGCGGCGGCGGTTTTCTCTCTGGAATGGAGCTTGCGGCGGATTTCCGACGACTCCAATCCTTCGGGATTCCCAATGAATCCCACGATGATCGCCGGAATGACTAGTACATAAGATGCGGAGGCGCGCGTGGTACCACGCTGGCAAAGTCTCGTGACGCTTGTGGCGCGACGGCAACAGCAACGAGCCGCGCCTTGGTCTCGCGGGCGATGCCCATTGCGGGCAAAGGAAATGCCGTCTGGTCAAACCCGGCAACACTATTACCGGCCCTGCAGCCGAAATTGCTGTCGCTGTCGCACTGTTTGTCGCGAAGCGAAGGAGAACGGCCGAGATCGACGGTCTGCATGCGCTCGAGGCGGCTGGACTTCGTAAGGGGCTTGATACCCGATGGCGCCTGGAAGCCGATCATCACGAGAAGGCTCGCGACCACGAGACCGATCAGCACTTGCGGATGGCGCCTTGAACTGCGGCCTTTCTCCATCCATTGCAAGTTGGCATCTCCTTGATCGAAAAGGTCTCTTTAAAGCATCACCGCTCAGCGAATATCCCGTTGATTTGTTTTAGGGGAAGCCACCGGCGCTTGTCCAGCACGCAGGCCGGAAAAACCGCCTTGAACGGCCAATTCCTTTTCGTTTTTGCCCGTTTGCGGCAAAGTCGGGGCGGGGGCTGTTAAAAGACTTTACAAATTTTACGGTTTGACCGGGAACGCGCCGTTTCTTAACTTTCAAGCAAGGAATTAACCATAAAGATTGGTGGTATTTCCACGGCGGAATGGGGCCTCTCCCCTTCCAGGCATGACGCCGCACTGCCGTACCGGTGCCGATCCGGTATTTCGTTTCTTGGTTCAAGAAGGTCTGGCAAGCGTCGATGCCGCATCGTCCGCGATGGGTATGTTCGTTCAAAAATCCCTGGAGGGTGCTGACGTTCTGAACCTTGGTCAATCTGGCCGGGTTCTTCCGGCTGTCATGGTGTTGGGGACGTCGGTTGGGGCAGGACTTGCCATCAGATCAAGCGCGCAGATCGCCAGGCGGAAGCCTGGCGGGACGGTTGCGCTTTGCCGGTCTCGATGAAAAGCAATCCGATTTTTTGCGCAGCTACCGCGGCATGCTGGAGCCTTACGTCAAGGCCGGCCTGCGCGACGTGATGACCCGTTTCCAGTCCATGCCGGACTGTTCCCCGTCGTTCGAAAGCGAAAACCAGCTTGAGCGCCTGCACGATCTGCAATCCTCGCACTGGAGCGTGCTGACGGATGCGCGGTTCGACGCGCTTTACGCCGAGCGGGTGAAGGTTCTCTCAGACAATGCCAGCCGCATGGGTCTCGACCCGCGCTGGCAGATCGCCAGCCACGCCGTCGTTCTGGAACATCTTGTCGGCGGGCTGGTCGCCGAACACGCACCCCGATCCATCCTGCCGGGCGGCCGGAAAAAGAGCCGCGAGCTGGCCGAAGCCGTTAAGAATGTTGTTCGCCTGGTGATGGTCGATAGCGAGATAGCCGTCTCGTTGCGTTTTAACGAGTTGCGCCTGCGCCATGGCCGCGAGTTGCAGGAGCAACGCGATAATGACCGTGCCGAAGCGGCAAACCTGCTCGGTTCGGCGCTGAAGGCATTTGCGGCGGGCGATTTGCAGGCACGTGTCGCAGGTGACGTTCCCGATGCCTACCGGGATGTCGCGACAAGCTTCAACACGGCGCTTGAGACCATAGGTGCGTCGTTGACGGCGGCCCGTACCAGCGTCGGCGAGGCCGAGGCCTTGAGCGGACGTTTTGCCGATATCGGCCGTTCCATTGCCGAGCGTTCACGCCAGCAGGCCGAAGCCCTTGCCGAAACCTCCCGCGCGATTCAGGGGCTCATCGGCAATGTTGCCGAAAACGGGGCTCGCATTGCGGCGACCGAAAAGGCCGTGTCTAGCGCCCGTGACGCAGCGGTCGAAAGCGGCCGGGCGATCGGCGAGGCCATCGACGCCATGTCCGATATCGAACAGTCGGCCGAGCAGATCGGCAGGATCATCGGCACTATTGACGAGATCGCATTCCAAACCAATCTTCTTGCGCTCAATGCAGGCATAGAGGCGGCCCGGGCGGGTGAAAGCGGTCGTGGTTTTGCCGTTGTCGCGCAGGAAGTCCGTGCGCTTGCGCAACGGTCCGCCGATGCCGCACGGGAGATCAAGAGCCTTGTCGGCACCACCAAGACCCAGGTCGAAGGCGGTGTGCGCATGGTCAACCGCACGCAGGAAGCAATCGGTGGCGTCGTCCAGCAGGTTTCCGGCATCAGCGACATGATCGTGGAAGTATCGCGGCACACGACCGGTCACGCCGGCGAACTGCAATCCGTCGCGGCCGATATCGTTGAGCAGCAACAGCAGGCAACCCGCAATGCATCCGAAAGCGGCGCCAGCGCTTCCGAGGCGGACGCGCTTCACACCGTCATTCTGGAACTCGGCCGCACCGTGCGCGAATTTCGTATTGCCCGCCAGGAACATTTCGCTGCCGCCGCCGGTGTGGATCGGCATCAGTCATCATTTATCGCCCGTGAGGATAGCCGCACGGATTACCGCCAGGATTACCAACAATTCAGACGTCAGGGAGTCATGTAATGGCAGCCAGAAAAGCAGCTGAGGCGACGCTGAAACTGTCACCGGTGCTGGACCTCAACGAAGCATCGGCCCTGCACGGCAAGCTGATGACGTTGCGGGGAGCACCGCTGTCGGTGGATGCGTCAGAGGTGGAACGTATCGGCGCCCTCTGCGCGCAGGTCCTGATGGCCGGTGCCAAATCCTGGCAGGAGGACGGCAAACGCTTCGGCTTTGCCAGCGTGTCCGACGCATTCGACAAGACCATGAAACTGATAGGCGTCGATATCGATCATTTGCTCCTGAAGGAGATGCAAAAGTGAAGAAAAAAGTCCTTACCGTGGATGATTCCCGGACGATCAGGAACATGCTCCTGGTCACCCTCAACAATGCCGGCTTCGAAACCATTCAGGCCGAAGACGGGATTGAGGGCCTCGAAGTACTCGAGCAGAGCAACCCCGACGTTATCGTGACAGACATCAACATGCCGCGTCTCGACGGCTTCGGCTTCATCGAGGGTGTGCGTCGCAACGAAAAATATCGGGCGATCCCGATCCTCGTTCTGACGACCGAAAGCGATGCAGAAAAGAAAAACCGCGCCCGCCAGGCCGGTGCGACCGGCTGGATCGTCAAGCCGTTCGACCCTGCCAAACTCATCGATGCCATTGAACGCGTAACCGCCTGATACGGGACATTTCACGATGGATATGAACGAAATCAAGGAAATCTTTTTCCAGGAATGCGAGGAGCAGCTCGCCGAACTGGAATCGGGGCTTCTTAAATTGAATGACGGCGACCGTGACCCGGAAACCGTCAACGCCGTTTTCCGTGCCGTTCATTCCATCAAGGGTGGGGCTGGTGCCTTCGGTCTCGATGATCTCGTGGCCTTCGCCCACGTCTTTGAAACGACCCTCGACTGCGTGCGCTCCAACAAGCTGGAACCGACGCAGGACGTTCTGAAAGTGATGCTGCGCTCCGCCGATGTGCTGGCAGACCTCACCAATGCCGCAAGAGACGGCGGAAGTGTCGATGACAGCCGCACCCGTGGCCTCGTCAAGGAACTGGAGGCTTTGGCCAACGGCGAAGCCGTTCCGGCATCCGCGCCGGCTCCCGTTGCCGTCAAGGCGCCGGAACCCGTGAAGGCCAAGCCGACGGATGAGAGCGGTTTCGAGCCGATTCCTTTCTCCTTCTCGGATTTTGCCGACGAAACCACGCCGCTGATGGAAGCGCCGTCCTTCCAGATCAGCTTCAAGCCGCATGCGTCGCTTTATTCCAAGGGCAATGAGGCAGCACTTCTCCTGCGTGATCTCTCGCGGGTCGGCGACATGAGCATCAATTGCGACATGTCGGCGCTGCCGTCGCTCGACAAGATGGACCCGGAGGCCGCTTATTTCTCGTGGACTGTTTCCATCACCACGGAAAAGGGCGAGGAGGGTATCCGCAGCGTCTTCGAATTCGCCGAGTGGGATTGCGATCTCGACATTGCGCCTCTCGTTTCGGAGGCCACCGCAGAGGCCGAAGAACTGCCGATGATCCCGGTTCCGTTCGACCTTTCAGCACTCGATAGCGGACCGGAAGAACAGCCTGCTTTTGAAAGCGTCGCGGCGCAAACGTCTTTCGTTGCCGAAGCCGTCGAGACCGCGGTCGCGACGACGCAAATCGCCCAGAGCGTCAATGCCGCCATCGAAAAGCGTGAAGCCGCGGCAGCGCCCGCCGCAGCGGCGCAGGCAAACGCCAATGCCGCCGCGAATGCGAGCGCCGGCCAGACCATCCGCGTCGATCTCGACCGCGTCGACCGCCTGATCAACCTCGTTGGCGAGCTCGTCATCAATCAGGCGATGCTGTCGCAGAGCGTCATCGAAAACGACGCCAGCGGCACGTCTGCCGTCAATATGGGTCTCGACGAGCTTCAACAGCTAACGCGCGAAATCCAGGACAGCGTGATGGCCATCCGCGCGCAGCCGGTGAAGCCGGTCTTCCAGCGCATGTCGCGTATCGTCCGCGAAGTCGCCGACATGATCGGCAAGCAGATCCGCCTCGTCACCGAAGGTGAGAATACCGAAGTCGACAAGACGGTCATCGACAAGCTGGCCGAGCCGCTGACGCATATGATCCGCAACGCCGTCGACCACGGCATCGAAACGCCGGAAAAGCGCGAAGCCGCGGGCAAGAACCCGGAAGGCACCATCAAGCTTTCGGCCAAGCACCGCTCGGGCCGTATTCTCATCGAGCTTCAGGATGACGGTGCAGGCATCAACCGCGAGCGCGTGCGCCAGAAGGCCATAGACAACGATCTGATCGCTGCCGATGCGAACCTGACGGATGAAGAGATCGACAATCTCATCTTCGCGCCGGGCTTCTCGACGGCCGACAAGATTTCCGACATTTCCGGCCGTGGCGTTGGTATGGACGTGGTCAAACGTTCCATTCAGGCGCTGGGTGGCCGTATCAACATCTCCTCGCGTCCCGGCTTCGGCTCCACCTTCACCATGAGCCTGCCGCTGACGCTTGCCGTTCTCGATGGCATGGTGGTAACGGTCGCCGGCCAGACGCTGGTGGTGCCGCTGACCGCGATCGTCGAAACCCTGCAGCCGGAAGCGAAGAACATTCATTCCTTCGGCGCGAACCAGCGGTTGATATCCATCCGCAACTCCTTCTGCCCGCTCGTCGATGTCGGCCGCGTTTTGAACTTCCGCCCGACCCAGGCCGATCCGGTCGAAGGTGTGGCGCTTCTGGTGGAATCGGAAGGCGGCGGCCAGCGTGCGCTGATGGTTGACGCCATCCAGGGCCAGCGTCAGGTCGTCATCAAATCGTTGGAAGCCAACTATACCCATGTGCCGGGCATTGCCGCCGCCACCATCCTCGGAGACGGACGCGTTGCGCTCATTCTGGATGTAGACGCCATCGTCAGCGCTTCGCGCGGGCAGCCACTCAAGCAGGAAATGTCGCTCGCGGCGACAGGTTGAAGGCGGATCATCCATGGCAGCACTTAATTTCAGCGACCAGCGCCAGTCTCCCGACGAGGTTCTTGCCAGCGGCGAATACCCGCTGACGAGGCGCGACCTGTCGGAAATCGCGGCGATGATCTATGCCGATGCCGGCATCTACCTCAACGACACCAAGGCGTCGCTGGTCTATTCCCGCCTGTCGAAACATATTCGCAATCTCGGCCTTTCCGGCTTTCGCGAATATTGCGCGCTTGTCTCTTCGCCGGAGGGTGCGCAGCCGCGTCGGGAAATGCTGTCGCACCTGACGACGAATTTCACCCGCTTCTTCCGCGAAAACCATCATTTCGAACATCTTCGCGACGAGGTCCTGCCGGGGCTCATCGCCCGCGCAAAGAGCGGCGGGCGCGTGCGCATCTGGTCGGCCGCCTG
>NZ_JBQYSN010000094.1:0-18976 GCF_052686535.1 Agrobacterium sp. DKPNP3
GCTGATCCCCGGCCGCGAGGCCCCGACGCTGTGGCTTGCCGACATGGTGGCGATGATGAAGCCGGGTTCGGTCATCATCGACCTCGCCGCCGAGCGCGGCGGCAATTGCGACCTGACGGTTCCCGACCAGCGCGTCGTATCCGACAATGGCGTCATCGTCATCGGCTACACCGATTTCCCGAGCCGCATGGCAACGCAGGCTTCGACGCTTTACGCCACCAACATCCGCCACATGATGACCGATCTGACGCCCGCAAAGGACGGCAAGCCGGTTCACAACATGGAAGACGACGTCATCCGCGGCGCGACCGTCACCTATCAGGGCGAGATCACCTTCCCGCCGCCGCCGCCGAAGATCCAGGCCATTGCCGCGCAGAAGCCGAAGGAAAAAGCCAAGGAGCTGACGCCGGAGGAAAAGCACGCCAAGGAAAAGGCCGAGTTCAAGGCGCAGACGAAGAGCCAGGTCGGGCTTCTGGTCGCTGGCACGGCCATCCTGTTGCTCGTTGGTCTTTATGCGCCGGCAAGTTTCATGAGCCACTTCATCGTCTTCGTGCTCGCCTGCTTCGTCGGTTTCCAGGTCATCTGGAATGTCAGCCACTCGCTGCACACGCCGCTAATGGCCGTCACCAACGCCATTTCCGGCATCGTCATCATCGGCGCGCTGCTGCAGATCGGTTCCGGCGACTGGCTCGTGGTGATCCTTGCCTCGCTTTCCGTCCTGATCGCGACGATCAACATCGTCGGCGGTTTCCTCGTGACACGGCGCATGCTCGCCATGTTCCAGAAGTCCTGAGCGTGCGAGGATTTAAGTAAATGACCATTGGTATTGTTTCCGCGGCCTATGTTGCCGCAGCCGTTCTCTTCATCCTTTCCCTCGGTGGCCTTTCCGGACAGGAAAGCGCCAAGCGTGCCGTCTGGTACGGCATCGTTGGGATGGGCCTCGCCATCGTCGCCACCGTCTTCGGCCCTGAAATCAGCAAGGGCGTCGGGCAATGGCTCGTCGTGATCCTGATGCTGGCCGGCGGCTCCGTCCTCGGCTACTTCGTCGCAAGCCGCGTGCAGATGACCGAAATGCCGCAGCTTGTGGCGGCCCTTCACTCCTTCGTCGGTCTTGCCGCCGTTTTCATCGGCTTCAACGCCCATATCGAGGAAGCGCATGTCGCCTCGCTCGACGAAACCGCGCGTTCCCTGTTGACGGGCTTCTCCGCCATCCTCGCCCACAAGACGCCGGTGGAACTGGCGATCATGAAGGTCGAGGTCTTCCTCGGCGTTTTCATCGGCGCGGTCACCTTCACCGGCTCCGTCGTCGCTTTCGGCAAGCTTGCCGGCAAGGTGGACGGCAAGGCGAAGAAACTGCCGGGCGGGCATCTGCTGAACGCCGGTGCTGCGATCCTGTCGCTCGTGCTGCTCATCATGTATTGCAATGGTGCCGGCGCATGGACGCTGGTGCTGATGACGCTGGCCGCCTTCTTCATCGGTTATCACCTGATCATGGGCATCGGCGGTGCTGACATGCCTGTCGTCGTCTCCATGTTGAACAGCTATTCCGGCTGGGCGGCCGCCGCCATCGGCTTCACGCTCGGCAACGATCTCTTGATCGTCACGGGCGCGCTGGTCGGCTCCTCGGGTGCGATCCTCTCCTACATCATGTGCAAGGCAATGAACCGCTCCTTCATCTCGGTCATCCTCGGCGGCTTCGGCGGCACGACGGGCCCGGCGATGGAAATCGAGGGGGAACAAGTGGCGATCGACGCCGAAGGCGTGGCCGCGGCACTCAACGACGCCGACAGCGTCATCATCGTACCCGGTTACGGCATGGCGGTGGCACAGGCCCAGAGCGCGGTCTCCGAACTGACCCGTAAGCTGCGCGCCGACGGCAAGACCGTGCGCTTCGCCATCCATCCGGTGGCCGGCCGTCTTCCCGGCCACATGAACGTGCTACTCGCCGAAGCGAAGGTACCCTACGACATCGTGCTGGAAATGGACGAGATCAACGACGATTTCCCAAGCACCGACGTCGTGATCGTCATCGGCTCGAACGACATCGTCAACCCGGCAGCCCAGGACGATCCGAACTCACCCATATCAGGCATGCCGGTTCTGGAAGTGTGGAAGTCGAAACTCGTCATCGTCTCCAAGCGCGGCCAGGGCACAGGTTACTCCGGCATCGAGAACCCGCTGTTCTACAAGGACAATACGCGCATGTTCTACGGAGATGCGAAAAAGTCGATCAACGATCTTCTGCCGTTGATCAAGTAAAAGCGCCCCCGCGAAACGGGAGCGGGCCATTACAATAAAGAAATCCCCGCTTTCAACGCGGGGATTTCTTATATCTTCAGCGTCAGGAATTTTTGTGGCTCTGCTGACCCGCCTTCACATGCTGCTCATGTGATCCGCCGCGGGTCTTGCCATTGTCGCCATTGCCGGAGGAGGCCGATGCCGACTTGGAACCGCTGTCGCTGTTCTTGTGGCTTTTTTGGCCGGCCTTCACATGCTGTTCGTGCGTACCACCCTGATTTGCCATGGTATGTCTCCTCATATTGGTGATTTTGTCACTCGCGCCTTCCGTGAGACGCCTCAACCGAACCATTCGGCGCGGCAGGAGTTCCTAACATTTCGTGAGATCGCGACAGGCTCTCATCGCTGCTTTCCGAATTCCTTGCGAAGTTCGTCCTTGGCCTCTTCCAGCACATCCTTTCGTTTTCTCGGCAGCGATCGACCGGCCCGGTTGATGTAAAAGACCAGCACGGACATGGCGGACCGGAAAGGGTTTGCCTTGCGCCTGTCGGATTGTTCTGCCGAGGCCTTCAGCGATCGGGCGATCTGCGAGGGGTCCTCCTTTGTGAAGACCTCTTTTTCAAGGTCAAGCGCATCGCTTTCCCTGGTCACTTTCTGCGACCATTTCTTTTTCTTCTTCGCCTTTTTCATCGTTCTTCTCCCGAACGATCATGATTTTCGGCCGGGATCGTGGGTGTGGTGACTGTCGCGCTCGCCACCGCCGCCGGAAACGTGGCTCTTCGAGCGTTTGTCGCTGTCCGCGGGGGGCTTCTTGATTTCCAGCGGCTCCTTTGCATTTTCATGCGAGGCGCCCGGCCCACCTTGTCGGATGCTGGCCGGCGTTTTTGTTGACGTGGACATCTCTTCCTCCTGTCATCGATGACGGCGGTCAGGCCGCCGGATCATTGGTCATCGCGCGTTTTCATCGCGTCCGAGACGCGCTTCTTGCGTGGATCCTTAAGGTTTTCGCCAACAGCGTCGCGATCGTGCTCAGGATCGTCAGATGGTTTCATGTAACCTCTCGGCCGGTTTTCCTCCGGCCCTTCCCAGCGCGGCGATTGGTCGGTGGTGCCAGGCGCACCGTCTCGCGGAGATTTGATGGTCATCGCTGCCTCCATTTAAGTTGCGAACCCACCCAACCTCTTTGCTGAGGTGATGTTCCGCAGAACGCAGGGTGCGATGAGGCCAAGTTTTTTCGAAACCATTGCCGGTTGCACCGGTTAGGCGGCAGAGAAATCCAATCAGAGGGAACACGACGATGACGGATAAACCCGATAAGTCCGATCGCATCTCCAGAATTGCTTACGAGCAACAGCAGGACTTTCTCAGACGCTCGTCCCTGCAGTTTCTGGAATGCGCCATCCATTTATGCGCCACGAATATGAGTATTTCCGAACTCGCCACACGACTTGAAAAACAGGCCCAGTATCTGCGGCAGTTCGGCTGAGGGTGCAGGGCCATGGCGGCGACGACAACGCCTTAGCCGGGAAGACCGAAATGCCGAGATTTTTCTTCACTGTGATCAGTGGCAAGAATGTCCTTGATGATCAGGAAGGGGGCGTTCTGCCCTCGCTCGACCAGGCAATCGAGGAGGCGCTGAAAGATGCCCGCGCGCTGATGAGCGATGCCATCCTGCAGGGCCGCGACATCTCCGAAGGGTGCATCATCATCCGCAACGCGCAGCAGGAGGTTCTGACAGTCGTCCGCTTTGCCGATGCGTTAGACAGAAACGGCTGACGGCGTGTCGACATCCGTCTGCATGCGCGCCATCAGCCGCTCATATTCTTTTTCGGGGACGCCGTAGGTCGCGTCGGCAACGCTTTCCAGAATGCGGCGATTGATGATGCGGACCTTGCCGCGGCTGGCGCGGATCGCATGAATGCCCTCGAGAATGTGCAATTCATTGGTGATGCCGGGCCGGCGCACACCAAGAACCGTGGAGAGGAACTCATGGGTAATCGGCAGGTCATCGGTATCAAGACGGTCATGGCACATCAGCAACCATCGCGCGAGCCTTTCGCGCAGGCTGTATTGCCCGTTCGCCAGTACGAGCTGGCCGACCTGAAGCATGCAGATATTGACGTAACCGAGCAGAAGCTCGCGCAGACGCGCATCCTCTTCCATATCCCGCAATACTTCGGCAGCCGGGATGAGATAGCCGCGCCCGGTCACGCTCATCACGGTCTCATCCGGCGTGGTTTCTGCGCCCAGCAGTGCGGGCCAGCCGGTAATCCCCTCGCGCCCGACAAGCACGGTCTCGATACCTTTGCCGCCCTCATCATGCACGATGGTCGATGCGAGCCCGGTTTCGATGAAACAGAGATGGGAAATCGGCATGCCGGCACCGACGAGCTGGTGCCCGGCCGGCAGGTTTACCGGTTCCATACGGGCGGCGAGCTGCGACAGCCGTTCTGTGCCGAGGGTTTTCAACAATCGGTTATAGAAAACAAAATTTGATCCAAGCATAGCGGTTCGCCCCGTTCGCCCCTCTGCTCGAAACATTAACCTGCAGAATCATATTAGCAGGGGAAAAATGAATGAAAACAGTGAGTACGTTACCGTACAAATTTGCAGAAAGGAGCGTCTCTGCCTCGCAGGATGACCAAAATTCGCAATTCCTGCCCAAGCTTGAAACAGCATGATAACCCGAAATACCGCGATTGGGTATGGCTTGCCAAATGACGGGAACGGTCCCCTTAACCGGCGAGGAAGGAGAAACCGCCGTGACGGAGAAAAGGCCTAGCAGAAAACCGCCTCCTGCCTTCCAGTCCGGTGGCGCGGATGCCACCTCTTTGGGAGCCCTCCGGGACGACGCCGAGGGATGCCGGAGATGTGATCTCTACCGAGACGCCACCCAGCTGGTTTTCGGCGAAGGCAGCGCGAAAGCGCGCGTGGTTCTCGTCGGTGAGCAGCCCGGCAATGAGGAGGACCTGAAAGGCAGACCCTTCGTCGGACCAGCCGGCCGTCTCCTCGACCAATGTCTCCAGGAAGCTGGCGTCGATCGCTCGCAATGTTATGTGACGAACGCCGTCAAACATTTCAAATTCGAACAGCGCGGCAAGCGGCGGTTGCATGAACGCCCGAATAGCGGCGAGGTTCAAAGCTGCGCCTGGTGGCTGGCAGCAGAACTGCGCCTGCTTGCCCCCGACCTGATCGTGGCCATGGGCGCTACCGCTTTTTATACACTGACCGGGCGTAGAACCGGCGTGACCAGCGAACGCGGCAACCTCCTGACGACGTCTTTCGGCATGCGCCTCCTGGTCACGATACACCCCTCCTATCTCCTGCGCCTTCGCGACCGCGACGATGCCCACCGACAGCAGCGCGCGTTCATCGCCGACCTGCACAGGATAGAGGAGATCCTTGCCGAAACCTCGTAACCGCCGCATCTGCTGCATTGGGTCCGACCATCAGGAACAAGCTTTTCCCATCGTGGTTAGGGACTCCCAAACAGGGAGGCTTCAAAACCATGCACAAGAAAACCGAGCACAAGATCATCGCCCATGAAAATGGATGGGCTGTCGTTATCTCCGGCGTGATACGAGGCGTGTACCCCAGCCGCCATATGGCTTTGTCCGCGGCAAAAGAGCTGCAAAGCGATTTATTATCCGCGGAAACGGCAAAGGCTTCCGGTCCGGTCGCCAATCTGCCCTTGACCGATGCGGCGGCCATCAGCCGGTGGCGAACCTCATCACAGCCAACAGTAGCAGTGCCCTATCAGGTGGATATGCCTTTGCGGCGCAGGAGTGGCGAGGTCAGCTACCCCGCGTCGTTTGACGGCTCCAGTCTAAGAGCCGGCAAGATTTAAGCGGCATCGAAGACCAGCCGCGTCTCGATGGGGCGGCGGTCTGTGCGGCAGCTGTCCGAGCCCCCTGCGCCTTACCATGGAACTTCATCGAGGCGCTATCATCGGATCGATCCGTGGCTCCTTTGCCTCTCTTGCGCATATTTCAAATTTCGCTTGATTGGACGGCTGGAATTGCGCCTTTCAGGCGCTATGGTGGCCTGAAAGCTCAGTGCATGCGATGGGATGCGAGGAGAAAGCTATGGAGACTGTCAAACGCCTCACCATCGCTATCATCGGGATGACCGATACCGTGACACCCGAGATCACGAAGGCCTGGTCGAATGCCCGCGTTGGCCTCAAAGGACCCTACACGGCCGATCACTTGGAACGGGAGCACGCACTGGAATTCGCAGCAGCGATCGTCGACATCCGTTACGAGCCGGACGTTATCCTGCGGCTGACCGAGAGACTGGAAGCCGAAGCAATACCCTATCTTTTTTTCGTTCCCGCGACCGTTATCGACAGTGCACCGGGACCTTTTATCCTCTCCGAGCGTTCGGAAGATATCGAAACCATCGTCTCCGCCCTGGTTGCGCAGGGAGGAGGTACCAGGCATTAGAGCGAGGCACGTGTTATGCTGGAGCGACCGCAGGGCCATGGTGAAGCGAATATTCTGTTTTCTCTTTTGCCTGAGGATGTCAGGCGCGAGGTTGTGGGAGCCTGCAGCGCGGTAGAGCTCGCCTTGGGCGATGTGCTGATATCCGCTGGCGCGCCGATCGAGCGCGTGTTCTTCCTTTCTTCCGGCATCGCATCCGTCGTTGTCGTCTCGAAATCCGGGCGAAAGACTGAAGCGGGCCTCGTTGGCAGAGAGGGTTTCGTTCCCATGGCCGCAGCGGCGGGCGCGCCGAGAAACATGACCGAGATCGTGATGCAGGCCCCGGGTGAGGCACTTGCCCTTGACATAGGGTCGTTTGAAACGCTGCTGGCAAAACATCGGGTGTTCTTCGACATTCTGGCCTGCGCGCATCATATCTCCAGGGTGCAGGTTGAGTGCACGGCTTCCTCCAACGCCATCCAGTCGGTCACCGAGCGTCTCGCGCGCTGGCTTTTGATGTGTCACGACCGTGTCGAAGGCAATTCCCTGCATCTGACACACGACTTTCTGTCAACGATGCTGGCAGTGCGGCGTGCAAGCGTGACGGATGCCCTGCACGTTCTTGAGAGCCATGGCTTCATTCGTTCTGAAAGAGGACGGATCACGATCAGGAACCGCGAGACGCTGGAAACCTATGCCGGCGAGCTTTACGGTCTGCCCGAGGAGGAGGGCAACCGCATGCTCGCCCGCTTCCGGCGCGCGCACCCTTCGGAGCCGCCGCTGGGTAATCTTACCGCGGTCTGAAGCGGCAGCAGGCGCCGCACGGGAGGATTTTCACGCCATCGGTTTGGTACGGTGGCGGACATTTACCTTTGGCGGTTTCCCTATAAGATGGATGCATCTTCCCTCACGCTGTGAAATGCCCGACGCATTTCGAGGAGGTGAAATGTATGCGAATCACGAGTACCAGAGTTCGGGAATATTCCTGGACGACGACATCAATATCGTTAAGGCAGCCTTCGACAATGTCGTTTCGGCCGAGCCGGACCCTGCCCTCTGCCGCGCCGAAGTCGCCCGCTACGTTCTGAAAATGTATGATCGTGGCGTCGTTGACCCGCTGAAACTCCAGCAACTGACCGCCCTCTATTTCAGGACCAAGCTACGGGTCCGTTGACAACTCGTTCGGGATGAAAGGCAGCGCGTCAGGGCCGAAGTTCCGACCGCGGCCAGCAGGATTGTTGCGCCTCATCCTGCTTTTGAATTCTTCCCGACCGCACCATAAAAGGTGATCGAACAGGCAGGAACAAAGCCACGCGGGCATGGTTCGGATTGCTCCACGAACTCAGGCCCGACGAGGTAGACGATGACCCGCAAAACGCTCCCCATCCCCGAGGAAAACAGAAGCCACGAGGGGTCAGGCGACAATGAACGCCTGAACACGGAAGAGGCTTCTCCGGTCAAGGAACAAAAGGTTTCAACACGGACCGGCAGGCAGGCAAACATCAAGATCAACACCACCCATCAGGGTCACCAGCAGGACCGATAGCCTCCTGCTTCCGGTAGACGGCTGCGCGCTGGCGCCGCTCCGTCTCCGGGTTCCTGCCGTTTGATATCCACGCGTTCCTGGAGGCGCCACATGCGCATTCTTGCCGTCACGGCCGAACTGTTTCCCTTCGTCAAGACCGGCGGATTGGCCGATGCGGCAGGGGCGCTGCCGGAGGCGCTCGCAAAACTCGGCGCAGACGTTCGCACTCTGCTGCCCCTTTACCGCAAGCTGATACCCCTCGTTCGCGGCCAGACACCGTGTCTGAAGACCGATATTCTCGGATGGCCGGTAGCGGTTTACGCCGTCGCCGCCAAAGGGCATCGACTTCTCCTTCTCGAGGCGGCAGACCTGTTCGACAGGGACGGTCATCCCTACGGCATGAAAGGCGAGCCCTTCGCCGACAATGACCTGCGCTTTGCGGTGCTGTCCAAGGTGGCAGCAGAGATTGCCCTTGGGGCCATAGCCGACTGGAAGCCCGATCTTGTCCATGTCCATGACTGGCATGCGGCGCTGACCTGCGTTTATCTTTCAGAGGCGACACCCAAGGTGCCCACCGTCCTCACCCTTCACAATCTGGCCTTTCAGGGGCAATATGCAATGGACCGGGCCGGCATGCTCGGCTTGCCCCCGCACCTTTGCACCGTCGATTGCCTTGAATATTATGGCGACATTTCCTTTCTGAAGGGCGGTCTCACAACGGCCTCAGCCGTGACGACAGTCAGTCCGACCTATGCGAGGGAAATCCTGACACCGGATATGGGCATGGGCATGCATGGTGTGCTGGCCGTTCGGCGCGATGACCTGCGTGGCATCGTCAACGGTGTCGACCAGGATGTATGGGACCCTGCAACCGATCCTTACATCATAGCAAATTTCACCGCTGCGACGGCCACGCGACGAAGCCTGAACAAATATGCCCTTCTTCAGGCCCTCGGCCTTGCCCCGACGCAGGGTCCTGTCTTCGGCGTGGTCAGCCGCCTGACCTGGCAAAAAGGCATTGACCTCCTCCCCCAGGTCGTGCCGCTGATCATCGCGCGAAAAGGCAGGCTGATCATTCATGGCGAGGGTGACACGGCGCTGGAAGAAAATCTGCGGGCGCTGGCGAAGCGATACCCTGAGCTGGTTTGCGCCCATATCGGTTACGATGAACGGCTCGCGCATATGATCCAGGCGGGCTCGGACTTCATCATCCAGCCTTCCCGGTTCGAGCCCTGCGGGCTCACACAACTCTACGCGCTCCGCTACGGTGCGCTTCCCATCGTCAGCCGCACGGGCGGGCTTGCGGAGACCATCATCGATGCGAATGACGCAGCCATCGAGGCGGGGGTAGCGACGGGTTTTCAGTTCGAACCGGCAAATGAGGAGGATTTGCGCGCAGCACTCGACCGCGCGATTGATGCCTATAATGACCGCCAGCTTTTCAGACGGCTTCAGGCGCAGGCAATGCAGGCCAATTTTTCCTGGGAAAAGAGTGCCGCGCAGTATATGTCGCTTTTCGAAAGCCTCGTCGGCCCGGACGCATCCGCCGGAGACACCTTTCCCCACATCACGTCCGAGACCTTCGCAAAGATAAGGGCTGACAGGCGACTGGCGGGAACCGCAGGATCATCAACGGGTTAGACCTCCGACAACAGGAGGTTGATGATGGATGCAGGGAAATATCGCAAATGGGGCGCCCAGCGAAAGCAATCCGGAGAAACGGAATTTACGATCTGGGCGCCCGCATCGGCCGCAGTGAGATTATGGCTGAACGATGCGGAATCCAACATGCAAACGGCCGGGGACGGCTGGCATCACATCACAAAACCCACCTCCGCCGGCGATCGCTACGGCTTCATATTGGATGACGGGACAAGGGTTTCAGATCCCGCTTCCCACCGGCAGGCGGAAGGCCCGCTCGGCCCCTCCCTGATCGTCAACCATGACTTCCACTGGAAAAACCCCGACTGGAAAGGCCGGCCCTGGTACGAAGCGGTCGTCTATGAGCTTCATGTCGGAACTTTTACAAAAGAGGGAACATATGCCGCCGCGGCGGCAAAGCTCGAATATCTCGCAAGCATCGGTGTGACGGCGGTCGAACTCATGCCGCTTGCGACCTTCGCGGGCAGTCGCGGCTGGGGTTATGACGGCGTTCTGCAATTCGCGCCCCAGCGGGATTACGGCACGCCCGAAGACCTCAAGGCCTTCATCGATGAGGCCCATGGCCATGGCCTGATGGTGTTGCTGGATGTCGTCTATAACCACTTCGGCACGACGGGAAACGCGATTGAGACCTTCGCGCCAGCGTTCTTCAAACAGGGCGGAACGCCGTGGGGACCCGCGCCGGACTTTAACCGCGCCGAGGTGCGGTCGTTCTTTCTCCAGAACGCGCTCTACTGGCTCGAGGCCTACCGGTTTGACGGCCTACGGATCGATGCCGCCGACCATCTCGCCGGCGGCGACGGAGACGTCGATTTTCTGATCGAGATGGCACGGCACGTGAAGCGGACGATAACAGGCAGGCATGTCCATATCGTCACCGAAGACGCGCGAAATGCAGCCTCACCCCTGACCCCTTCGTCTGATGGCCTCGTCGCTGTCGATGCGGAATGGAACGACGACTTTCACCACGTGATCCATGTTGCCACCACGCAGGAGGACGGCGGTATCTACGAAGATTTCGCCAAGCAGCCCTATGACGGTCTTCGCCGCTCGCTCGCAACCGGCTTTGTCTATCAGGGCCACCCGCGGCCTTCTCATAATTTTGCCGGCAGCGGTGAACCCAGCGGCCATCTTGCGCCCCACCGGTTCGTAAACTTTCTGCATAACCACGATCAGGCCGGTAACCGCCTGCGGGGCGAGCGGCTGCGTTCCCTGATACAACGTCCCCTTTTCGATACGCTTGAGACGATCCTCCTCCTCGCCCCGCAGACGCCGCTGATGTTCATGGGCGACGACCATGGTTCGACCAACCCGTTCTTCTTTTTTTCCGACCACCCCGAAAAGGATCGGGAGCAGGAGATCAAGAACCGGCTGAAACAGGCGGAAAGCTTCCAGGGCGAATTGCCGCCCGATGCCCCACAGGTGGTGTTGGATCCGAATGATCCGCACACGATGCAGGTCTCAACCCTGAAGTGGGATGAGGCGGAAACGACCGAGGGGAAGCTGGCAAGGGAAAGGATGAAGGCGTTGCTTGAGAAACGGCGCCGGTACATCTGGCCGCTCCTGCGCTCGGATTTCGAGAGGGGCGTTTCCCTAGACTGTGAGACGCAGTGTCTGGCGATCGACTGGTATTTCAGCACGGGAAGGCTGGAAATGCGCGCCAACCTTTCACCAAACCTCACCAGTCTTCCGGCTGTGCAGGGGGAAGCCTTTCTCCGGCACGGCAGTATCGAGGGCACGGGCTATGGCGCTTATGCCCTGCAGTTTGCAATCGGTGACCGCTGACAGGAGTAAGGAAAGAAAACGGCCGCGGCAATGTTTTGCGCGGCCGGTTCAACTCATTGGAAAAAGATTTCCGGCGATTCGCCGGAGAGGCTTTTCAGCGCATACGGTTGGTCGGACGAGCCGCCCGCTCGATGAGCAATCAGACTTTAATCGAGATTGCGCCGTAGCGATTCCCGCGCTCTGTTGACGCGGCTTTTGATGGTGCCCACGCGGCAGCCGCAAATCGAGGCGGCGTCTGAGTAACTCGTTCCGCCGGCGACCAGGAGCAGGGCCTTTTTCTGGTCCGTGTCGAGATCGCGGATCGCCCGCATGACCTCGTGATGCTGCACGCGCCATTCCTGATTGGCGGGCGTGGACATCGTCTGTTCGATGCCGACGGGAAGGCCGACACATTCGCGTTTGGAAACCTTGTAGCGGGTGCAGAACGTGTTACGCAGGATCGTGAAAAGCCACGACTTCAATGCGGTGCCGGGTGTAAACCCGTGCAGTGACCGCAGCCCCCGCAACATCGTCTCCTGAACGAGATCGTCGACATCCTCCTCATTTCTGACAAAGCGTCGGGCAAAAGCCGTTAAAGCCGGCGCCAGATCCGCAATGCCCGTGCGCAACACCTCCAGTTGCTCGTCACTCAATGTGTTTCCGGAAACTCCACTCACTGCGTGCTTGGTCATCTTCCCATCCTTTCACGATAGGCAAATGTCTCGGCCGGGCCTTGGTTGCAGTACGCCAGCGTACAATGGCGCAATATCCGCCGCCTTACTCCCGAAGGAGTGTCGCAACACGCGGGAACAGGGCGGCTTCAGAATGGTTAGGCAGCCATCAAGGAGGACGTCATGACCAAGGACGACAAGCTCAACCAAATCCACAAAGACAGCGAACCTCAATTCGCCCGCGGCAAAAAAACATCCGATAACAACGGCGTCGCGAGTGCAAAACCGAGGGTTATCACCGGCTCGGACGACGCGACCGCAAACAAATTGCCTCCCGGCGCCAAAAAACCCGAGAAGGACTGGGACCTGAACTACGACGAGCGAGACAGTAATGAAGGCGATTTCAGGGGTTGACCTGAGGGCTGGAGCCGCCGAAGCGTGTTCGCATCGGCGTCGAACAATCTCCCAAAAACAAAGGGATGGAGCATTTCCCGTGCCGCGATGGTCACCGGAAATGCTCCAGGCCCTCACTTCGCCAAGTCCTCGATCGTCAATTCAATAGACTGCGGCTCAGCACCCTCCCGGGTTTCCACCCTGAGGACGCTGCCGGTGTTCAAGACTCCCTCAAGGACCGTCCGCTCGCCCACGATGATCTTGATCACCTTCGGGGTGGCGGCCTCGATGTTCAGGCTGTCTGCGGCTTCATGATCGACTGTCTGGGTCGTCTGGGTCACGGCTCGACCTCCTGTTGGTGGAAGATAGGCAGCCTAACCGCGCTCGGTCGGGCTTGTTCCCTCTTATCGATGCCAAACTGTCGGGAACTTCGACGGAGGACCCCGGTTAGGCCCGGACGCGGCGCAACTTGCCATCCCTCGATACGGAAGGAACTCCGACAATGAAGGCACTAACCTGGCACGGAAAGCACGACATTCGCTGTGAGAGTGTCCCCGATCCAAAAATCGAGCACGGCCGCGACGCAATCATTAAGGTGACGGCTTGCGCCATCTGCGGCTCCGATCTCCACCTCTATAACGGCATCATGCCCGACATGCATGGCGGCGACATCATGGGTCACGAGACCATGGGCGAAGTCGTAGAAGTCGGCAGCGACAACAAGGCGCTCAAGGTCGGTGACCGCGTCGTCGTTCCCTTCACCATTGCCTGCGGGGAATGTTTCTTTTGCAAAAGAGGATTTCATTCAGGCTGCGAGCGCAGCAACCCCAATCCGCACAAGGTCAAGGAAATGTGGGGCAATTCCCCTGCAGGCCTGTTCGGCTATACCCACCTGCTCGGCGGTTTCAGCGGTGGGCAGGCCGAATATATGCGGGTTCCATACGCCGATGTCGGGCCCCTCAAGGTCCCCGACGGGCTGACGGACGAGCAGGTCCTGTTCCTTTCGGATATTTTCCCGACTGGTTACATGGCGGCGGATTTCTGCAATATCCAGCCCGGGGATACCATCGCTATCTGGGGCTGCGGACCCGTCGGCCAGATGGCCATTCGCTCCGCCTTCCTTCTGGGTGCCGAAAGGGTGATTGCAATCGATTCCGTCCCTGATCGGATCGCCCTTGCTGCCTCTGCCGGCGCGCTCACGCTGAATTACCTGGATGAGGATATATACGAGCGGATCATGGAACTGACCCATGGCCGAGGTGCGGATGCCTGCATCGACGCCGTCGGCACCGAGCCGGATCCGGCCGCAGGCTGGGATTCGCGGATTGACCGTATCAAGGTCGCGACCTTCATGGGGACGGACCGTCCGCATGTGTTGCGGCAGGCGATCTATTGCTGCCGCAACTTCGGCACCGTCTCGGTCGTCGGCGTTTACGGCGGTTTCCTCGACAAGATTCCGATGGGCTCGGCCATCAATCGCGGCCTGACCTTCCGGATGGCGCAGACGCCCGTGCAGGCCTATCTGCCCACTTTGCTGGAACGGATCGAGAAGGGCGAGATCGACCCGTCCTTCGTCATCACCCACCGCGCCGGCCTCGAGGATGGCCCCGATCTCTACAAAACGTTCAGCCATCGCGACGATGGCTGCATCAAGGTCGTTTTGAAGCCATAGGAGGCGAACATGAACCCGGATATTTCCCGCAAAGGGCTGGCCGTCGTTACCGGCGCCTCCTCCGGCATCGGTTACGAGCTGGCGCGATGCGCCGTGCAGGATGGTTACGACCTCATCGTGGTGGCTGACGAGGCGGAAATCGAAAGCGCAGCAGCAAGGTTGCGGGCAGCGGGCACAGAGGTGGAGGCGGTGCAGGCCGATCTTTCCACGCAGGCAGGCGTCGAGAAGCTCCTCTCCCGCATCGCAGCGGACGGACGGCCAGTCGACCTGTTGTTTGCGAATGCGGGACAGGGGCTGGGCGATGGCTTCCTCGACCAGCAGATGGAGGCGATTCAAAGGGTGATAGCCACCAATATTAGCGGCACCGTTGCACTGGTGCATGCGGTCGGCAACAGCATGCGACAGCGCGGCAGCGGGCGGATTCTGTTCACCGGCTCAATTGCAGGCTTCATGCCCGGCACCTTTCAGGCCGTCTATAACGCCACGAAGGCCTTCATCAACTCCTTCTCTTTCGCACTTCGCGAAGAGCTCAACGGCTCCGGCGTCACAGTCACCTGCCTGATGCCGGGCGCAACCGAGACGGCGTTTTTCGAACGTGCTGACATGCTCGACACCCCGGTCGGCAAACAGAAGAAGGATGACCCGGGCTTTGTCGCGCAGGTGGGTTACGAGGCCATGATGAATGGAGAGGGCGACGTCGTCTCCGGCTGGAAAAACAAGCTGATGACCGCCGCCGCGAATGTAACGCCAGCCGAAACCCTTGCCCGACAGCATCGAAAAATGGCCGAGCCGGAGGGCGATTGATCTGCCTATGGCATCTTGAACTGCGGTGCTGCCCGGGAAGGCAGGGCCGCAAGCAGCATCTCCGTCGTACACACCTGCAACTGCGTCGAAAAGCGGCCGGAGAGAAGCTCCAGCGCTGCATCATGTGTCGCATCCGTGCCACTGCAGAGTGCATCTTCTACAAGAATGACATGAAAACCCTGGTCTATCGCTCCCAGAACGGTGGCAAGAACGCAGACATCCGTCTCTCCGCCCGAAATCACCACCGTCGAGACCTGCTCCTTCCGCAGAATGTCGGCAAGGCCGCCGTGCTGCCATGGCGAATAGACGCTTTTGCGAAATATACGGGCGGGTGGACTGTAACGGGACAACGACGGGATGATCTCGATGAGTTCAGGGGCTAGTGCCTCCCGCGTCATCATCGGCCACTTTTCATAGTAGGCGCGCCAGGCACCGGGCGCTTCAGCGACCGTTTCAGGTGGCACAAAACAGGTGAAGATGCAGCGCGCCGGATCGGCCTCAACCACTGCCTCCACCGCTTCGCTGATGCGGTCCATCCATTCGACGTGCCACGGCGTATCCTCCGCAAAGACACGCTGCATATCGACACACAGGTGGCGCCAGTCTCCATCGGGCGAAAATTCGACCATGCTTCTCCTTTTCACCTCCTGATTTGACCATGAGGATCAGGCCTTGGTGCCAGGGATAGAGCAGGATGAGGTGTGGACGGATGCGAACCGCGAAACAGCCCCATGGTTCAGCCTCGCATGAAAGAAGAACAGTTAGTACCGGAGGAAGGTGCCGCCGCTCCGGGCGGCACCTACCGTTAACGACAGGCTTACGCCGCCTTGGACTTGCCCTTGACGTTGGCGCTGGCCTGCGCGAGCGACGACAGGGCGGTATCCGTCGCGCTTTCTTCGCCAAGCGTCTGCTCGAACAGCTTGGCCGCTTCCTTCATGCCGAGTTCGGTCGCCCAGGTTTTCAAGGTTCCATAGCGGGTGATCTCGTAATGCTCCACCGCCTGCGCCGAAGAAATCAGCCCGGCATCGAGTGCGGGCGAGCCCTTGAATTCCTCCATGATCTCTTCGCCTTCGGCGATGATGCCCTGGATCGCCTCACAGGTCTTGCCACGTGCCGGCTTGCCCAGCAGCTCGAAGACGTTCTGCAAACGCTCGACGTGAACCTCGGTCTCATCCCGATGCTTTTCGAACGCGGCCTTCAACTCGGGCGACTGCGCAGCCCGCGCCATTTTCGGAAGCGCCTTGAGGATTTGGCGTTCGGCAAAATAAATGTCCTTCACCGTGTCGAGGAAAAGGTCTTCCAATGTCTTCTCAGCCATTTTTGGTCTCCTGTTGCTGTGGTTGGTGAGTGCGAAATCAGTTGCTTCTTCATTGATCCCTGACGGGGATGGAGGCCTTGCCGAGCTTCACGGACGGCTCGCGTCCCCAGACCCGGAGCTTTCCGAGCTCGGACACGAAAGCCGCAAGGCCGCCTTCCCCCGGCAAGGCCAGCACCCCTTCGTCCATGGCATCAGCGATTCCCGCTTTTTCGAGCAGCGGCAGCGCCGACTGGTCGTAACCGATGAATTTGCAGTGCTGGAACGCGTCCGCGACGAAATCACGGGCCGTGGCTTCCTTGACCAGTTCGTCGATCGCCGCCGCCGATGTCAGCAGCGCAACCGCGTCGAAAAGCACGGAAGGTCCGCCATCGATCATATGGTGCGCCTCGATGAAGGTACCGTCCGCCGCGGTTACGCCGCCCACCTTTGGGGCGATCAATTCGAACACGGCTTTTTCTGCCGTTACGGCTTTTGTCAGCCCCTTTAGCAGTTTTGTGTCGACACCATCGGTAATGAGGATACCGAGCTTGCGACCCTCGAACCTTTTGGGGCCCCTCTCAACGATGCTGAGCGCTGGCGAAGGCTCCAGGTCCTGACGCGTCGGCATGGCGGCATCAGCCGCCTTCGGCATGGTTTTAAAGCCAAGCTTCTGCGCAACCGTGGCGGCCAGCGTCTCATCGATGTTGAGAAGATGGGCTACCATCCTCTCGCGGATGACGGGAGTTTCCACCTTGCTGAGTTCGAAGGTGAGCGCAGACGCGATGTGGCGCTGCTCCGGCGGGGTCTGACTGATGTAGAACTGCCGCGCCTGACTATAGTGATCGGCAAAACTCTCCGGCCGCAGCCTCGCCTTCGCCCCCTCCTCCTGCGAAGGGAAATGGCGGAAGCCGCGCTCCGGCGATTCCCGCGGGCCCTCGCCGAAGGAATTCGGCTGGTAATTGGCCCGGCCGGTCGGGTTGCGCATCGCCATGTGGCCATCCTGCTGGAAATGCGCGAAAGGACACTTGGGCGCGTTGATCGGCAGATGCGTGAAATTCGGACCGCCGAGACGCTTGAGTTGTGTGTCGAGATAGGAAAAATTTCGCCCCTGCAGCAGGGGATCATTGCTGAAATCGATGCCCGGCGGCACGTTCTGCGTCATGAACGCCACCTGCTCGGTCTCGGCAAAGAAGTTGTCCGGCATGCGGTCAAGAACCAGCCGTCCGATCGGCTTTGGCGCCAGTATCTCTTCAGGGATGATCTTGGTGGGATCGAGGACGTCGAAATCGAAGCTGTCGGCGAAATCCTGGTCGAACAGCTGCACCTGCAGCTCCCATTCCGGGAAATTGCCGGACTGGATCGCATTCCAGAGATCGCGCCGGTGGAAATCGGGGTCGGCGCCGTTGATCTTGACCGCCTCGTTCCACGCCACCGACTGCAAGCCGAGCTTCGGCTTCCAGTGAAACTTCACGAAGGTCGATTCTTCCTTCGCGTTGACGAAACGGAAGGTGTGCACACCGAACCCTTCCATGAACCGGAAGGAACGCGGAATTGTCCGGTCTGACATGATCCACATGACCATGTGCATGCTTTCCGGCGTGAGGCTGATGAAATCCCAGAAGGTGTCATGCGCCGTCTGCGCCTGCGGAAACGCCCGGTCGGGCTCCTGCTTGGCAGCATGGACGACATCTGGAAACTTGATTGCATCCTGTATGAAGAAAACAGGAATATTGTTGCCGACGAGGTCCCAGTTCCCTTCTTTCGTGTAAATCTTCACGGCGAAACCGCGCACATCCCGCGCAAGGTCGGCCGAGCCCTTGTTGCCGGCAACCGTCGAAAACCGCACGAAGGCCGGGGTCTTTTCACCGGCCCGTTGGAAGAGATCGGCCTTGGTATGGGCGGCAAGGGAATCGTAAGTTTCGAAATAGCCATGCGCGCCATAACCGCGGGCGTGAACCACGCGCTCCGGAATCCTCTCATGGTCGAAATGGAAAAGCTTCTCGCGGAAATGGAAATCATCGATGAGAAGGGGTCCGCGAGGCCCCACCCGCAGCGAATTCTGGTCGTCCGCAACCGGCCCGCCCTGGGCAGTGGTGAGCACCGGCTCGCCACCGCTGGCGGTCTGGTGCAGTTCGCCCCCTGCACCGCGGACGAGCTTTTGGTCATGAATGGTGACGGTGGCGGATGAAATGGATTCTGGTTTCTTGGCCATGGGAGCTCCTGAGGGCGTTGACCGGGGGCCCTGGACAAGCCAGCCCCCCGGATGACAGGCTTCGCGTCAAAGCACCGATCGACGGTAGCGACTGCGCTCCTGCTCGATGTCTTCCGCGGCATAGGGCCTTGCTGTCTCGTCGAACCTCGTCCAGCCCTGTTCGCGGTAGGCGGCGCGCCGCTCCGACGGATCGACCCAGCCCTGCCGCTTGAGGACCGCTTCAGCTTCTGGAACCAGGTTGTCCTCGACACGGGCCGTGACGAGCGTACCGCCCCGGCGCACCCCTTCGGCATAGACATGGGCATCGTCTTCGGAGA
>NZ_JBQYSN010000095.1:0-18647 GCF_052686535.1 Agrobacterium sp. DKPNP3
GATGAGCCTCTGTCCAACCTCGATGCCAAGCTGCGTGTCCATATGCGTGCCGAGATCGGCGCGTTGCACAAGCGCATCGGTGTCACCACCGTTTATGTGACGCATGATCAGGTCGAGGCGATGACGATGGCGGACCGCGTCGTCATCATGCAGGGCGGCGTCATCCAGCAGATCGCTGCACCGGACGAACTTTTCAACAATCCAGCCAATCTTTTCGTTGCCGGGTTCATCGGTTCTCCGGGCATGAATTTCCTCAATGCGGAACTGCGTGACGGCAAAGTGACCCTCTTTGGGCAACAGGTTTCCCTGCCGGGAGCCAGCGACCGTCAGGGCGGCGTGATCGTGGGCCTGAGGCCAGAACATCTCGTTCTGGGCGATGCGCCTGTTACCTTCGATGTTCGGCCGACGCTGGTTGAAAGCCTGGGATCGGAAAAATACGTCTATTTCGATGCGGAAGGCGCAAGGGTGGCCGATGGCGAAGAAGGCAAGTCCAAGGGGCTGATCGCACGCGTCTCGCATACCGGCAGCCTTCCCGGCAATGCGGCGCTCCGGCTCGGTTTCGATCCGGCGCAGCTTTATCTTTTCGATGCAGAGACCGGAGCACGGTTATGATCCTTGTCACCGGGTCGTCAGGTCGTGTCGGCCGTGCCGTTGTCGCCGCCTTGCGCGCGCAGGGCCGAACCGTTCGCGGCTTTGATCTCAAACCATCGGGAACCGGCGGCGAGGAAGTCGTCGGGTCACTTGAGGATGCGCAGGCACTGTCCGACGCCACCAAGGATGTGAGCGCCGTCCTGCATCTTGGGGCGTTCATGTCCTGGGTTCCGGCGGATCGCGACCGCATGTTTGCCGTCAATGTTGAGGGCACGCGCCGGCTGCTCGACGCGGCCGCGGCGGCTGGTGTGCGGCGGTTCGTTTTCGCCTCAACGGGTGAGGTCTATCCGGAAAATCGCCCGGAATTCCTGCCGGTCACGGAGGACCATCCACTTCGACCCAACTCGCCCTATGGTCTGACCAAGCTTCTGGGCGAAGAGCTGGTGCAGTTTCATCAGCGGGCGGGCCGCATGGAAACGGTGATCCTGCGTTTCTCGCATACGCAGGATGCAACAGAACTGCTGGACGAAGAGAGTTTCTTTTCCGGCCCCCGGTTTTTCCTGCGGCCGCGCATTCTCCAGCAGCAGAATTTCGGAAATACGGCTGTCGCCGAATTGCTCCGGTCCCGCGATATTGGAGAGCCGTCGCATATACTGGCGCGGAATGAAAACGGCCGGCCGTTCCGTATGCACATCACCGATACGCGCGACATGGTGGCAGGCATCCTGCTTGCCCTCGACCATCCCGACGCGGCGGGCGGCATCTTCAATCTCGGCGCGGACGACCCTGCTGATTTCAGCGACGTGTTGCCAAAAATGGCAGCGCTGACCGGACTTCCCATCGTGACAGTCGATTTTCCCGGCGACGGTGTTTATTACCATACATCCAACAAGCGGATCAGAAACACTCTGGGATTTGAACCACAATGGACGATGGACCGGATGCTGGAAGAGGCGGCCGCCGCAAGACGGCAGCGCCTCGCGACGGAGCGGACATAATGAAGCCGGAAACGCCGGGAGGAACGGCGGCGCTCGCCAAAGGGCTGACGCTTCTGGATATGGTAGCGGATGCGCCGGAGCCGCCACGTTTTGCGGAGCTTTTGCGTGCCTCCGGCCTGCCGAAACCGACGTTTGCCCGCATTTTGCGTACCCTCATCGCCTATGGGCTGGTGCGGCAGGACGAGGCGCGGGGCACCTATGTGCTTGGTCAACGCTTTCTGGAAATGTCGCATAAGGTCTGGGAGAGTTTCGACCTCGTTTCGGCCGCAACGCCGGAACTCGAGCGGCTCGCGGCTGAGCTGGGCGAAACAGTTGCGTTGTGCCGGCTTGACGGCACGATGACCCAATATCTCGCCGAACGTTCGCCGAATGGTCTGTCGGTCCGTGTCGAAGTGGGGCGTCGTGTTCCCCTGCATTGCACGGCGCCCGGCAAGGCGCTTCTCGCTTTCCAGGACCCCGCCGTCGGCCGCGCACTGCTCGATCGTCTGGCGTTCGATGTGCAGACGCCGAAAACCCTCACCACGCTCGACGCGCTTCAGGCGGACCTGACGCTGACACGCGCACGGGGTTATTCGATTTCCTATGAGGAGCATCTGCCGGGCGTCAATTCCGTGGCCGCGCCTGTCATGGGTCGCGACAATACGCCAATGGGGGTGCTCGTTGCGCTCGGTCCCTCGTCGCGGCTCGATACGTCCAACATCCATCCGGCCGGTCGCGAGCTGATCGCCGCCGCGCGCCGCATCACGGGCGCTGCCGGGGCCGTTGCCATCAGCTCCAGGCCGAAACCGCGATCGGCAACGGGCCGTCCGAGCGCCGATTTAAGTTGCATCCTGCCATGGGGCGCGCAACTCGGCGAGAGCCCCGTCTGGCATGAGGGGGAGAACACTCTCTATTGGGTGGACATTCTCCACCCCGCCGTTCATCGCTTCGACCCGGCGACCGGTCGCAACGAGACTTGCGAGACCGGCAAGCTGGTCAGCGCGGTCATTCCGGTTGGCGGCGGCCGTCTGCTGGTGGCGTCCCAGGACGGGATTGAGTGGCTTGATTTTCCATCCGGCCGCCTCACGCCCTTTGTCAGCCCCGAGGCGGGTATCGTGGACAACCGCTTGAACGATGCCAAATGCGGGCCCGATGGCGCGATATGGGTCGGATCGATGCGGATCGATGCCTCTAAACCCACCGGTGCGCTTTATCGTATCAATGCCAACGGCGCCTTCGAACGCAAGGAGGGCGGCATCATCGTCTCCAACGGGCTCGGCTGGAGCCCGGATGGGAGAACGTTCTATTTCGTTGATACCGTGCCCGGTCTGATCCACGCCTATGATTGCAACCCTTTGACAGGAGCGCTGTCGAACCGGCGCGAGTTTGCGCGCATCCCCGTCGCCGACGGACGGCCGGACGGTCTCGCCGTGGATGTGGAAGGCGGCGTCTGGTGTGCCATATGGGACGGCTGGTCGGTGCGTCGCTATCTTCCGAACGGGAAGCTGGATCAGGTGATCGAGATGCCGGTGCCGCGCCCCACGAGCATCGCTTTTGGCGGGCCGGATCTGACGACGCTGTTCATCACCAGCGCCCGCACTCGCCTGCCGGCGTCGACGCTCGCTGACGCGCCGCTCTCGGGCGGTCTGTTTTCCTGCCGCCCGGGCATTGCCGGCGCGCGCGTTTCCTTGTTTGAGGGTTGAACAATGTCCCTGGAGAGTATCTTCGGCCTGAAGGGCCGCACCGCGCTTGTTACGGGATCGAGCCGTGGCATAGGCGCGGCGATCGCCGAAGGGCTCGCCGGTGCGGGCGCACATGTCATCCTGCACGGGGTGAAGCCGGGTTCGACACTTGCCGTTCAGGAAAAAATCGCTGCAAGCGGCGCCAGCGTGAGCGAACTTGCGGCTGATCTCGCCGAGCCCGGTGCCGGGCATGATCTGATAAGACGCGCCGAAGAGATCGCCCCGGTCGACATCCTTGTAATCAATGCCAGCGCGCAGATCAACGCGCCCTTGGCAGAGCTGACAAACGACGATCTGACGCTTCAGCTTGCGGTCAATCTGGGCTCCACCGTCGACATGCTGCAGGCCGTGCTTCCGCGCATGGCGGCCCGTAAGTGGGGCAGGGTGGTTTCGCTTGGCTCAATCAACCAGCTGCGGCCGAAATCAATTGTCACGGCTTACGCCGCGACCAAAGCAGCACAGCATAATCTGATCCAGAGTCAGGCACGCGATTACGCCCGCGACAATGTCCTGCTCAACACGCTCGCTCCCGGCCTCGTCGACACGGACCGCAACGCCCATCGTCGTGATGGGGACCCCGAAGCCTGGGCAGAGTATACGCGGACCATCAACTGGATGGGGCGGGCAGCGCATCCGCAGGAAATGGTGGGCGCCGCGATCTTCCTGTCGTCCGAGGCGTGCAGTTTCATGACCGGCGAAAGCATATTTTTGACGGGGGGAGTTTGACGGATTTTGCCTGCGGGAAAGGGTGATGGTGAGCAATGCGATTGCTAACCGGACGCTTCCTCAGCTGCTCGACATGACAAGTCACTGCTGACGGGTGTCATTCACGTGGCTTTGGTTTGGTGAGCGCATTGTTTTGCCGATGCATGTCGTTCGGCATGGACCGTGCGACTGCTGCCTTCTCCGCGCATCATAAGACCGCAAGCGTTCGTACAAAATCCGCGCTTTGATGGGCGTGGACGCGGGTGAACCGTATCAGCTCATCGAAATGCCGCTGCATCTTTCGGATGGATTCGGCGTTGTTCAGCACGAGATACATCCCGCCGACGAAAATCGCAGCGCGTTGCGATCCGAAGATCGTGTAGGGTACGGAGAACCGTTCCTTCTCATTGAAGAGGAACAAGCGGAAGGATGGATAGAGCTCGTTGATGAGTGTCGACATGTACTGAAGCTGTTCGGCGCGGATTTCCTTCTTCAGCCCTCGCCACATCCCGCGGCCCTCAGCGAAGGCTTCGAGTGTTTCGCGTGGCATGCACACTTCCATGTCTGTGCCAGGTTGGCGATTGTAATCGAGCCGGAAGGCCGTCTCGCTCGCTTGCGCCTTGACGCTCTGATGCGCCGACTTTGCCTCGAATGCGATGATCTGCGGTGTTCGGAGAAGGTCGGGAATGCGGGCCGGCACGTATCGTATCTTGGAGCCGGCGGCCTCCGCATGCCATTTCATCAGGAGCGTATCGGTATAATCTTCGCCGCCTTCCTCTATTTCAAAACTTGGACGTAACTCTCCCATCAAGCCCGGATCGTGCGAGATGCCGAGCAACCAGTCCAGCGAGACCGAGTGGCGCTCGGCAATATTCAGGAGCGTTTCGACGCGCGGAAGCCTCGCCGAATCACTGGATAGAAGCTGCGAGAGGGCTGACCGATCGATGCCTATGCCGGCTGCGAAAGCGGAATGACTGACGCCGGCGCGGGTAACGAGATCACTCAGCCTGACGCGAAACAGATTTGACAGAGCGCGTTTGTCCACTGGTCACCTCATTGTTTACAATTGTCACCATATTCTACTTTTCGTGATCAGAATCAACGATTGGTCACCATAATCTCGTTGTGCTTATGCGACCTCCGATGAAAATCTCTAGATCAGATTTTGTCGGGGCATGAAATGAGCGAAATTTCCAGTGATGGGCATCTACAATTGATCGGCCGACGCCGGTCGAGGGGTTTGAGAATAGAGTGGCCAACGGTCGGCTTGCTGGTGATCTGCTACGGTCTTTGGGGTGGAGCCGGATACGCTCTCTATCCACATTATCCGCTGCTGGCGTTGGTCTTGATGGGTGTCGCTGTCGCCCTGCATTCATCGCTTCAGCATGAGGTCTTGCACGGGCACCCGACCCGCAACGCAAGGCTTAACGAAGCTCTGGTCTTCGCACCGCTCGGCATTTTTTATCCCTACCGCAGCTACAAGCGGACTCATCTTCAGCACCACGCCGATGAGCGTCTGACCGATCCGTTCGATGATCCGGAAAGCTACTATCGCGCTATGGGCGACTGGGAGAAGCTGCCGGGGTTTCTAAAGACGCTGCTCGGGTGGAACAATACATTGATTGGACGCTTGTTGATCGGACCGCCATTGATGGTGATCGGATTTACGGTATCGGAGTGGCGGAAGATCGCCAAAGGTGACCGGCGTGTCATGTATGCCTGGGTCCTGCATCTGGCCGGACTGGTCCCGACGTTGTTCGTCATATCGTTGCTATTTGGAATTCCCCTCTGGCTCTATATCGGCGTTGCCGCCTACCTCGGGATTTCCATCATCGCTATTCGCTCCTACTGCGAGCACCAATGGGCCGAACGTCCGGACGGGCGCACGATCATCGTTGAAAACTCCATTCTGGCCCCCCTGTTTCTCTATAACAACCTGCATTTCGTGCATCACAAGCTGCCGACTGCCGCATGGTACAGGCTACCATCCCTGTATAAAGCACGCCGCGCCGAGTGGCAGACCATGAATGAGGGGTATGTCTTCGCCAACTATTTCGAGGTTTTCCGCGCCTTTGCCCTGCGTGCGAAGGAGCCCGTGGTACATCCCGCCTTGAGGCGGAGCGAGACTGTCGCAATGGCGCCGGCCGTCGCCTATGTGCCAACAGACGTCGTCGCCTACGTCATGTCGGAGAATACACTGAGAACGGATATTGCAACGTGACCCTGATCGCGGCTCTGCCGATGTATGACTGGCCGGAATTGCGTGCCGAGACCGACGCTTTATGGGCGGAAATGCGCGCGAAGTTTCGCGCCCATGGCATCGATGCTCCAGAGCGTCTCGTGCGGCGCAATGGGGAGATGCCAGCCGTTCCCGGCGGCATTCGCGGGGATGACGGTTCCATCATCGCGGCGGATCCTGCCACACTGGATCCCGAAATGCTGGATCTCGCGGTCTTGTGGCGTCACCCGAACCTGCTGGTCTCCCAGACGTGCTGGGGTCCTATGGAGCTTGGCCTTCAAGATCATGTGGAGGTCATTGGCGAGAGCAATTATGACGGGATTGCAGGGGGTAAGGGTCCATTTTACTCAAGCGCGATCATCGCCCGTATTGGTGAGGGCGGCAGCGATATCGGCCCGTCCGACGATGGCGAGGCAGTTTTGCCGCTGAGCTTTTTCCATCAAAAAAGACTGGCGTTCAACGAGCATCGGTCCCTGTCCGGTTACCTCAGCCTCAAGCGGGATTTGGAGGCTGCTGGCTACAGTCTCGACACGTTCGGCGACCTTCTGGAGACACGCTCGCATCGCGCGTCGCTCATCGCCGTCGGGCGCGGGGACGCCGATCTAGCCGCGATTGATTGTAAATCCTGGGCGATTGCACAGCGATACGAGCCGGTGGCTTCCCACATGCACGTCATTGGCTGGACCGCGCGGCGCAAAGGACTGCCTTTCATAAGCGCCAAGGCCTTGGGTGTAAAACTTCCTCTGTAGCGAAGACGCCAAGAGGGATGCCCCTGCCTGCCCGAACTTCCGGCAACGCCGCCATGTGTCAGGGTGGCGGCGTGTTCCGTATCATCAGGGAGCGGGCAACCTCGATATCCGCCGATAGCGGTCGATCATCCGCATAGGGCCGAAGATGGGCGCGGAGCAGGCGATGAAGTGCGTCGGTGCCTGCCGCCCTTGCCGCAACGGATGCGACCAGATCATGCGCCTGCGTCGCCGCCATCCATTCGATCGACAGGATAATTTCGGCATTCTCGATCATCGTGAGAAGTTTGTTGGCGGCGGCGGTCGGATGCGCCAGAAAGTCTTCCTGCAGAGCGGAGGTTAGTCCTCCGTCGGTCGAGGCGGGCGCTGCAAGCCGGCGATTTTCGTTGGAAAGGGCTGCTGCGGTATATTGCGCGATCATGAAACCGGAATGGCTGCCAGGATCGGAGGCGAGAAATGGCGAAAGCCCGCTCACCAGCGGGTTGACGAGCCGGTCGATGCGCCGTTCGCTCATGGCCGCGATTTGCGCAACTGCGATGGCGAGACTATCGGCCGCCTGCCCGAGCGCCGGCGCTACCGCGTGAGCCTGCGACCACACCATCGGCTCGTCGGGGGTCCCGGCGATCGCCGGGTTGTCTGTCACCGAGGCCAGTTCGCGGTTGACAATGGTCGCGCAGCTATCGAACACATCGCGCGCCGCACCATGGGCGTGGGGAATGGCGCGCAGGCTGAGAGCATCCTGTGTCCGCCTGCCTCGCGACGCTTCGATGAGACCGCTGCCTTCTAGGCGGGAACGGATGGATTCACCGACAGTCGCAATGCCGGGTGAGGTGCGTAGCGAGAGCACAGGTTCCGCGAAGGCCGACATCTGTCCGCCAGCGGCTTCAAGCGTCAGTGCGGCTACCGCGTCGGCCCAATCGAAGAGCCGTTCTGTGCGCGCTAGAGCGACACTGGAAAGCCCCGTAGAACAGGCCGTGCCGTTAACAAGGCTGAGACCTTCTTTGGCGCCAAGAACGAGCGGTTCAAGGCCCATGGCCGCCAGGGTGTCGCTGCCGCTCAGCGGTTTGCCGGCGAGCTTAGCCGAACCTTCGCCGATCAGCACGAGTGCGATGTGAGCATTATGGATCAGATAGCCGGCTGACCCTTTTGAGGGAACATCGGGAACACAGTCGTGCTCCAGAAATTTCGTGAGATAGGCGACGACATCCCTGTGAACACCGGAATGGCCATGGGCGAAGTTGGCGATCTGTGCCGCGATGATCGCGCGCACTTCGGTTCGGCCGAGCAACGGGCCGACGCCGCAGGCGTGGCTGAGAACGATGCTGCGGGAGAGTTTCCCCTGCGCTGCGCGATCGACGACCGTGTCCGACAGGGCGCCAACACCGGTACTGATGCCATAGGCGCGAACACCGTTCTCAACGATGCTTTCGACAATGCGACTTGCCCTTTCGATCCGCTGATAGGCGTCGTCTGAGAGAACGAGATGATCCCCCTGGCTCACGAGGGCAACGTCGCGCCATGTCAGGCCTTTGTCCAGCAAGACGGTCACAGGTTTTTCTCCGGGGCGGAAGGCAGGACAGGCGAAAGAGGCATTGCAGGTTCCATGGATGGTCGGGATGCTGGGCCTGACATTTGGGAATGTCAGGTGCTGTAAAGACGGTAGCGGCTTCCGGGATAGAGCAGGCGAACCGACGAGATGACTCCCATTTCGGACCAGGTCCGGCGTCGCACCAAGAGGCAGGGCTCGGCCTTGGAAATTGCCAGCAGTTTGCACTCCCACGGCTGCGCCGTAACAGCCTCGATATGTTGTTCAGCCCTGATAATGGGTGCCACTGCAGTGAGATAGCCGTTTGGCGTCCTCGTGTTGAAATCCTGATTGACGTAATCCGGCACGATCTCGTGGTTGACGAAACGATCTTCGATTTGCATCGGCACGGAATCTTCAGCGTGGACGATGATTGAATGTGCGACCGTTGCCCCGACATCGACAGAGAGCGCTTCTGCCAGATCCGTATCGCTTGTCTCCGTGCGAAGCAGAATGATCTTTGCCGAGTGTATGCCGCCATTCTGAGTAATCTCGTCGGCGATGTTGGGAACGCTCTGAAACTGGGACGTCCGCTTTTTGCTGGCGACAAACGAGCCTTTGCCACGGACACGGACCACGAATCCCTCATCCGCAAGCTCGCGCAGGGCACGGTTAGCCGTCATCCGGCTGACCCCAAGCATGTCCACCAATTCATTTTCAGATGGCACGCGCTGGCCGATGGCCCACTCGCCTGTTTCAACACGGCTGCGAACGTAGTCCTTCAGTTTGACGTAAAGCGGCGGGGTAGCAGCTGCTTCGTCCGGCCTGATGTCAACCTGTTGCTTTACCGTGTGCATGGCGTTCCGAGGCGCTGGGGTGTCAAGGCCGCCCGTCTCGGCGCCTGACTGTAGGGGAAGCGTCTGCGGGTATGGAGCTGCCATACCCGCAGATCAGGTCAGTTCAACTTGTGGGCCGTGAGCCACTCTTCGGCCACCACATCGAAGCTGTCGTGATTGGCAAGGCGACCGTTCATGACGATGAGGTCCTTGGTGGTCAAGGCTGCGGAGACGGCGTCAAGCGTCGTCGTCACGACGTCGTTCACCTTCGGCGTCGCGATGACAGGGACGATGTTCTGCGCTGGGAACAGGTTTTTCACATCTTCCAGAACGATGAGATCATTGGCGGCGATGGCCGGATCGGTCGAGAACAGGTTTGCGGCCTGCACCTGGTCGTTCACCAGCGCGGAGAGCGTCAGAGGACCGCCGACATCGAGCGACTTGAAGGACTTGAACTCCAGGCCATAGATGTCCTTGAGCCCGATGATACCCTCTTTGCGGGTTTTCCATTCGGGTGGACCGCCGAGCACCAGCTCCGAGGCGACTGGGGCCAGATCGGCGATTGTCTTCAGCTTGTATTTCTCGGCAGTCGCGCTTGTCACGGCAACACCGTCCGAGTCCTGCGCCTCAGAGGGTGTGAGCATCGACACGCCCTTTGGCAGAGCGGCCTTGAGCGCAGCCGCCACGTCGGCTGGCGAGTGTGCGGTGGCGTTCTTGTCGAGATAGCTCAGTGTCGCGCCCGCATATTCGGGCAGGAGATCGATCGAGCCGTCGAGCAGGGCGGGGATGTAGACCTCGCGGCTGCCGATGCTCAGTTTCGTCTCGACCTTGATGCCCTTTGCGGCGAGCGCCTTGGCATAGATGGTCGCCAGAAGCTGGCTTTCGGGGAAGTCGGCAGAGCCGACGATAATGGTCGAGGTGTCCGTCCGAGCCGCCGGGGCAGCTCCAAGCGGGTCGGTCTGGGCAAATGATGTGGTCGCCGAAAGCGCCACCAAGGCCAATGCGCCAGCGGCTTTAAAGATCCTGAATGCCATGCAGCTGCTCCTGTTGTTTTTGACTTGGATGAAAATGCGTCTGTCTTTCAGGCATGCCGAGCCTAGTGGCGGCGCGCCAGGCCGGGCGAGATCGTGAGCTTCGAAATAATTCCTATGGTAAGATCGACGGCAAGCGCCAGAACGCCAACGAGCACGGCGCCGGCCGCCATCTGGTAATAATCGTTTTGCGCCCGCCCATCGATAATCAACCGGCCCAGTCCGCCCAACGACACGTAAGCGGCAATGGTTGCAGTCGAGATGATCTGCAATGTTGCACTGCGCAGCCCCGAAAAGATCAGCGGCAATGCACATGGCAGTTCCACGTCGAAGAGAATGTCGAGTGGGCGTTTACCCATGCCGCGCGCTGCATCAACGGCGGCCGGATCAACCGCCGCCACGCCGGCATATGTGCCGTTCATGATCGGCGGCACCGCCAGAAGCACCAGAACGACGATGCTGGGCACGATGAAGGCCATGTCCGACGAAAAGACGGGACCGAACAGGATCACCAGCAGAACGATGAGGCCAAGGCTTGGAAGCGCGCGAAGGGCATTGGCGAGGCCAGCAATGAGAAACACACCCCGTCCGGTATGTCCGACATAGAGGCCGATCGGCAGGCCAATCAGGCAGGCGAAGAATAGCGCAATTGAACTATAGATTAGATGCTGCAGCACAAGCGCCAAAACACCGTCATTGCCCATCCAGTGTGCGGGGTCTGAGAACCAGTCAATCATTTTTCAGCACCTCCTGCCTGCCATGGCGTGAGACGACGCGCAATGAATAGCACAATGGCATCCAGAAGTACCGCCAGAACGATGCACAGGATAATGCCTGCGATGATCGGCGTCAGGAACCGCAGTTGCAGCCCCTGCGTAAACAGCAGACCAAGCTGGGGCGTGCCCACGAGCGCTGCGACCGACACGATGCTGACATTCGAGACCACCGCCACGCGCAAGCCAGCTGCAATCACGGGAACGGCCAGCGGCAGCTCGACGAAGAGCAGACGTTTGAGCGGCCGGTATCCCATCGCGTTTGCGGCCTGCACGACATCCGGAGACACCGACTGAAGTCCGTCGCTGACGGTGCGCACCAGAAGTGCCAGCGCATATATCGTCAGTGCGACGACGACGTTGAGTGGATCGAGGATGCGTGTGCCCAACACGAGGGGAAGAAGCACGAAGAGCGCGAGCGAAGGAATGGTGTAAAGCAGCCCTGCGGCGCCAAGCATGGTTGAGCGGAAAAAACCTGCCCGCTGCGCGAGCCAGCCGAGCGGCAACGCCAGGATGAGGCCGATCACGACGGGGATGACCGAAAGCCAGATGTGCCAGGCAAACAGTTCAGCGATGCGGCCGGATTCACGGTATAACCAGTCAAATCTCATGATCGCAGGCCCTGACGTCCGTTGCGCGCGGCTTCGATGGCGGACACAACGTCAGGCAGGGTGACTGTGCCGACGAGTTCTCCCGATGGACCGACAATGACACCACGGCCGGATGGCGAACTCAGCGCTGCGTCGAGAACATGCCGCAGGCTTCCGCCCTCTACCGCGAGCGTTCCGCTGAGATTGAGATCGCCGTCGCGAACAGGGCCCTTGATGCTCTCACTATCGACCCAGCCGAGTGGGCGGTTTGCGGCATCCGTAATCAGGACCCACCTGTCCGTGGCGGTCTGCCGAAGCGACGCGGGGTCGGTGCCGAG
This sequence comes from Agrobacterium sp. DKPNP3, assembly GCF_052686535.1. NCBI lineage: Bacteria > Pseudomonadati > Pseudomonadota > Alphaproteobacteria > Hyphomicrobiales > Rhizobiaceae > Agrobacterium > Agrobacterium sp. DKPNP3. The sequence goes on from NZ_JBQYSN010000095.1 coordinate 12,094, forward strand.
CGGCGCCGTGGGTTCCTTGCCAAGGGCGACACCATTTCTAAACTCGGCAAATCCGAGAATTCGATAACCGCGGTCCCGGCCGATGAAGTCTGCGACGAAGTCATCCGCCGGCCGCGCCAGGAGCTCCTGTGGCGTGGCGATCTGTGCCAGCGTGCCGCCGGTGCGCAAAACGGCGACCTGATCGCCAAGCTTCAGGGCCTCGTCGATATCATGCGTCACCATGATGATGGTCTTGCCGATCTCGCGTTGAAGTCTCAGGAACTCATCCTGCAACTGTGCCCGAACGACAGGGTCGACGGCACTAAAAGGCTCGTCCATCAACATGAACTTCGGATCCGACGCCAAAGCGCGGGCAACGCCCACCCGCTGTTGCTGGCCACCGGATAGCTGCCATGGGTAACGATCAGCAAAGGAAGCCGACAGTCCCACGCGTTCCAGCAGATCGTGGGCGATACGGAGCGCCTGCTGCTTGGGGGTGCCGTTCAGGCGCGCCGTGATGGCAATGTTCTGCACCACCGTTCGGTGGGGAAAAAGACCGGCGTTCTGAATGACGTAACCGATCCGACGCCGCAGCAGGGCGACATCCATCTTGTCCGTCGGCTCGCCATCAAGAAGGATCGACCCGGATGAGGGCGTGATTAGCTGGTTTATCATGCGCAGCGACGTGGTTTTGCCGCAGCCTGACGGGCCAACAAAAATCGTCAGTTTTCCGGTGGGGGCGGTCAGCGACAGATTGTCTACAGCCGTTGTTGCTCCACGATAATGCTTGCTCACCCGATCGAACGTTATCACGCACACAATCCTCTGTAGCCAAGGATGTTGGTCACCCTCGAGCATCCCTTGAAGTTGTCTATACAAGCACGAAGCTTTGCATTCCGCAAGCGGGGTGCCTAAAGATTTCGCGTGTCGCGATTGTGATAATTCTTTGGGCGGTTTTTGCGCCTTATCAGTATGCCTGATCGATAGAGGCGATGCGGCCGAGAGGACACTGCCTTCGAACATTTAGCTGGGACTAATGCGATGTTGCTGACACCAGTCAGTCAGTTCAATCGCTCAACGCAAACGCTGCAGATTGGTTCAATGGCACCTGCATTCCTGTCGGGCGCATATGCAAATACCGTTACCCCTTTATCCCGCTCGCGGCGATGCTGGAGATGAACAGCCTTTGCAGGAGGAGGTAGAAGATAAGCACGGGCAGCGTGATGATGGTGAGGTAGGCCATGACTTCGCCCCAGGGGGTGTTGAGCTGGAAGAAATATTGCAGGCCCACCATCACCGGCCGGTAGGCCTCGGACTGGGTGACGAGCAGGGGCCAAAGATATTGCTGGCTATACATGACAAGGAATTTAAGGATCGCGGCCGTGGCGATGACGGGGCCGCTGAGCGGCATCACCACCTGCGCGTAAATCCGCAGCCAGCTTGCGCCATCAATGCGCGCCGCCTCCAGAAGCTCTTTCGGCAAATCCTTGAAATATTGAACGAAGAGGAAAATCGTCAGCCCGTCGGCTATCCAGGGAATGATCTGCACATGCCATGAATTCAGCCATCCCCAGGTGAAGCCTTCGCTGCCGATCCATGGCAGATTATTGACCTCCAGGAGCAGAGGTACGGCGATCGTCTCGAAGGGGATGATGAGGGTGGCCAGAATGACGGAGAAGAGGACGTCTTTTCCACGCCAGTTCAGAAAGGTGAAGGCAAAGGCTGCCAGCGAGCCGAGCAACAGGGCGAGGAAGACGGTTACGCCCGTTACCAGTACCGAGTTGAATATGAAGGTCGCAATTGGCGCGCGCGCAAAAGCCGCCGTGTAGTTTTCGAGCGACAGATCACCCACCGGCAGAAATGCCCGGAGAGACGTGGCATCCCGCAACAGCTGCTCGTTTGGCTTCAGCGACGAAAAAACCATGAAGAGCAGGGGCAGGATGAAGATGGCCGCAAAGGCGAGCATCAGCAGGTAGTTGCCGATGAGGAACGCACGGCTTTTGCGTTGTCCTGCCTGCATCACTGTTTCTCCCGTGTGAGATAGCGCTGCACCAGCGAGATCAACAGGACAAGCAGGAACAGCACGACCGAGATTGCTGACCCCGCTGCAATATCCTGCTGTCTGTAGCCGCGCTCGACGGCCTGATAGACGATGCTTTGCGTTGCGTCGCGCGGCCCGCCCTTGGTCATCACGTCGATCTGCGCAAATAGCGCAAAGGCTTGCATGGTGATGACGATGACGATGAGGACGGCGGTATTGCGCAGGAGCGGCCAGGTTATCATGCTGAACTTCTGCCAGCGGCTGGCGCCTTCGATATCAGCGGCTTCATAAAGATCAGGGGAAATGGTCTGCAGGCCCGAAAGCCAGATAACCATGTGGAAACCGACGCCCTGCCAGACCGACATCACCAGAATGGCCCAAAGGGCCGTATCGGTTCGGCCGAGCCAGTCGACAGGTTGAAACAGGCCGAAACTCATATAGCCAAGAACACTGTTCAGAAGGCCGTTATCGGCGGCATAGATAAACCGCCAGAGCAGCGCCACCACGACGACGGACAAAACGACGGGCATGAAATAGACCGCGCGGAAAAACGTAACGCCCGGAATTTTCTGGTTGACAAGCACGGCTAGAAACAACGCCAGCGCCGCCTGAACGGGAGCAACGACCGCCACGAAGGAGAGCGTATTGACAAGCGCCGTCAAGAACACGACGTCGCGCGCCAGAATGACGATCTGTTTCTCACCCCAGGTAAAACTTTTATATTCCCGCATTCCGTCGAGATGCGGATAATCGGGGTTTCCGCGGGTAAAGCTGCGGAGGCGCGGGTAGGAGAGCGTGCCGTCAGCATCCTGCTTGAGGCTTCCATCCGCCTTACGCTCCGGCTCGAGCGCGAGGACCCCGACTCCGAGCAGCCGGGTGTAATTTTCAAAGCCCACAAATTCCGTCGGGTTGGGGGAGGTCAGCCGCTGGTTGGTGAAGGAGAAACCCAGCCCGAGCAGGAAGGGCGTGATCAGAAAGAGGCCAATCAGCACCATCGCCGGTGCGGCCATCAGCCAGCCCGTTAAGCCGTCGCGGGAAAGTTTCTCCTTGGACGAGAAGAACGCCATTGATCGCTTCCCAATCTCGGCCCTATTTGGGCTTGTAACCGGCGTTGCGCTCGATGTTGTTGTTGATCTCGTCGGTCGCGTTGTCCAGCGTGTCGGCAACATCAGCACCATTGGCTATATCCGACACAGCCTTGGCAAAGACCGGCGACATGAAGGCGTAGGCCGGCGTCACCGGGCGCAGGGTTCCCTGGCGTTTGGAAAGTTCGAAGAAAACTTCAAGCGGTCCGCCTTTCTTGTAGTTCTCAGTCATCTGTGCGGCGGAAGAGGTGGCAGGGATCAGACCGATCGCATCGGAAAACTGCGCAAGATATTTGTCCTGTATGGCAAACTCGATGAAGGCGGAGGCTCCCTGCGGATGTTTGCTGGTGGCCGATACGCCGAACTGCCAGGACCCGGCACCGATTTTCGGGCCGTTGCCAAAATCCGGCGCGGGGAGAAACAACAGGTCGTCCCCGTATTTTTCCAGCGCTTTCACCGCAACCCAGTTGCCCATCCATTGCAGGGCATGCCTTCCCTCCAGAAAGCCGGTTTCGTGGTCGGCGGGCGATTGTGATGTGCCGGGGGCCAGTTTCTTCTGGAACAGCGCCTGCCACCATTCACCGAACTTGATGGCATTGTCTCCGTTGAGGGCATCTTCGGCAGTTTGATAATTTTCCTTGTTGATCAGGCTGCCGCCGAAGCTTTCCAGAAACGGGGTGAAGGCATAGCTGTACCATTCCGTCTTGTCGGCCATGCCGAGGTCGATCGCATAATCGAACTTGCCACTCGCCGCGAGCTTATCGAGCGCCGCATTAAACTCCTCGCCGGTCCATGGCTGGTCGAGTGTCGGGATGCGGATGCCATTTTCATCGAGAACGGATTTGCGGGCGAACACCGCGACGGCGGCATCCCAAAGCCCGACGGAGTAGAGCTTGTCGCCCCATTTGCCGATCGCACCCGGGAGGAAATTGGCGAGCTTGGTTTCGTCGATCTGCAACGGCTGAAGATAACCGGACCATGCCCAGTTCGGCATGTTCGGCCCGTCTACGTCGAGGATGTCAGGCAGCTTGTTGGAAAGTGCTGCGGCGGTGACGGATTCGTTATAGGCGTTTTGCGGAAATTCCTGAAGAGACACGCGCCATTCGGACTGGGACGAATTGAAGTCCTCGATGATGCCAGCCAGTATCTTGCGCTCTTCGACGTTGCCAGCACCGTGATACCACATCGTAAGGTCGGTCTGGGCGAGCGCCGCACTGGAAAAAAGCATCGACAGAACGGCGGCAGTGCCTGCAAAAGCGGCTTTTCTGTTCATGGATGGTCCTCCTCCTGAAGGAGGGTAACTTCACCATCTCCAGATTGTTCCGAAAAAATTTGCATTCAGGCGCTGCATTTTTTCGCGCGGCAAGTATGGCTTGGCGCGCCTCAAAGGGCTGAAAGGCTTAAATCCGACGCGCTCACGCCGCCGGCGTTCCGGAACCATTGCGCGCCTTCGTGGTTCGAAGCGAGGACATGCAGCGCATCGTATCGGACCATACCGCCACCGGCTGATCTGACAGGTGCGTCGGCATCGCAAGACATGAGGTGCAGCGCGCCATGAACAGGTTCTTTACGCAATTTGCGAGCCGTATTGCGTCGTTTTCCGGTTCGCCGACGGCCTTTGTAGTCGCACTTGGGACCGTGATCGTCTGGGGCATTAGCGGACCGCTCTTCGGATTTTCAGAGGTCTGGCAACTGGTCATCAATACGGGCACGACCATCGTCACCTTCCTCATGATTTTCCTCGTGCAGAACTCGCAAAACAGGGATTCGGCGGCGATGGAAGCGAAACTGGACGAACTGCTGCGGGCCGTTGAGAAGGCAAGGGGGGATTTCATCGGCATCGAGCACTTAACCGAGAACGAAATCGAGGAAATTCGCGCCCGCCTCGAAAAGGAAAATGGCTGTGCTGAAGGCGGAAAGCCGCCGCCGCATCACGCCATGTCGCGGTTGCTGTCCCGACGCTAACGTCTTGGCTTTGGGGCGGGCACGGTCCTCAGCCAGACAAGACATGATCACCCGAAAACACCATGCGGCAAGGTCCGCTGACAGAAGGAAACATGATGTCTCTTAAAGCCATTGCCCTGAATGCGACCCTCAAATCCTCGACGTCGGAAGAGCCGTCTTCGACGGGAAGCCTACTCGACCTGATCGTTCAGGAGCTCGGCACTCTGGAGGTTCAGACCGAGACCGTCTGGCTTGCCGATCATGTCATCAAACCGGGCGTCAGCTCAGACGAGGGGGAGGGAGATGCCTGGCCGGCCATTCGAAAGAAGATACTGGCGGCGGACATTTTACTTGTCGGTACGCCGATATGGCTCGGCCAGCCCTCCAGCGTCTGCAAAAGAGCACTGGAGCGAATGGATGCCTTTCTGGAGGAAACCGACGCGCAGGGACGTATGGTGTCTTACGGAAAGGTGGCTGCCGTGGCGGTCGTCGGCAACGAGGATGGGGCGCACCATGTCTCTGCTGAGCTCTTTCAGGCCCTGAACGACGTCGGCTTCACCATCCCCGCGAATGCGGTTGCCTATTGGGTGGGAGAGGCGATGGGGTCGACGAATTTCGTCGATCTGGATGAGACGCCTGATGCGGTAAAAACCATGATCAGCATGCTGGCGCGCAACACGGTGCATCTGGCCGGTCTCCTGAAGAACAGCCAATATCCCGCAAGCGAAGAATGAGGTCTTTCGTTTTTGGCGCTGTTCCGTGCGGTTGCAACTCATGGCAACGCCGCCGCGCGATCCAAAACCGCTTCTCCTGATGCTGCGAAATATTTCGGAACTCTCCGCATGCCGCTTTGTTCGGGAGGCGTCCGTGCTGGCTCAGGAAGGTTTTCTCGTCTCGCGGGAAGTTTCTGGGAGCATGAGATCAACGATGCAAGCGGAGGAACAATCCCAATGAAAAAGACTGTTTTTGTGGCTTTGCTTCTCGGGAGCGGTGCGCTGTCTGCCTTTGCCCAGCAGGCACCCACTGCCAATCCGGGTGGCGACACGCCGGCGGTTGCCACCCCGGGTGTCAATAACCCGACAGCGCCCGTCGAAGGTGCCAACAGCTTCACCGAGGCACAGGCCAAGGAGCGGATGGAAGATGCCGGGTACACGCAGGTCAAGGATCTGAAGAAGGACGACAAGGGCGTGTGGATGGCTTCGGGCATGAAAGACGGCAAGGCCGTGAGCGTCGCGCTCGATTATCAGGGCAACGTCGTCGCCAAATAAGGCGCGCAGCATTTGGGAGAAGTGACATGAGAACCGTAACCGGACTTTTCGACGACTATGATGATGCGAGCGCTGCCGTTTCTGAACTGGAGAGAGCGGGCGTGCCCTCCAGCGATATCAGTATCGTTGGCAGCAACGCCGACAGGCGGCATGGCGAGGATGAGACCAAGGCCGCGGAAGGCGCAGGCACGGGTGCCGGCATTGGCGCTCTTGTGGGCGGCGCCGGCGGCCTGCTGA
>NZ_JBQYSN010000096.1:0-18432 GCF_052686535.1 Agrobacterium sp. DKPNP3
GGCCGGCTTCGTGACATTGCCGAGGAGGTTGGCTGTGACTGGCTGCGGCTGAAGCCGCCGGCCGAGGACTGGAATGCTGCGCTGAAGGTGCGGGAAGAAGAAAAGAAGGAAAGGAAAGCGAGGGCAGGAAGAGGAGGCCTGCCGCATGCCCGCCAGCCGCGTCAAGGGTGAAGCTTCGCCCGCTCGGCCGCGGCCCTTGACCCGTCGGGACGGAGAGGCGGCGTGAGGGGAGGGGTCATGAAGGACTGAAGAGGATGGTGAGCCGGCAGGGCAGCGCCGCGCTTCGGTTCGGACAGGGCCAAAGGAGCCGCCAATGAGCACCCCTTCCGCAATCCGTAAAGTCTACGAAGGCATCGCCGACCGCCATCAGATGTTCCGAATGTTCGATCGGCATGCACAGCGTCCTCACCGTTTCGAGGGTGATGCGAGCTCACTTTATGCTGGCGAGTGGTTTGAAATTACCGAGCGTGAACATGATTACATGTTCGAGATCCTCCCCCCGCTTTGGATCCGTGGCTCGATGTTCGCCATGCGCGAATTCCTGACCGGATCCGTAACGTCGATATTCTACGCGCTGCGGATCGACGAGGTCATCCGTCACTTCCATGGATATTGTGATCTCTCTGACCGTGGGTCGGTAGAGGACATGCGTCTAGCGATCATCGAACGCGAAACGCGCCCAGTGCGCGCGATGACGCGGGACGAGCGCCTCGAGCACATCTGGAGCGTCACGGCGGACGCCTATCGCGGCTACTCCGATGAAACTGCCGCGCAGTATCTGCCGGGTCAACGTGTCATCGCTCTCTACACAGGGGCTGGATCTGCCAGGTTAAAGCTTCTCGACGACCTGACCGGCGACGAGATCGCCACCAAACTGCCCGTCCAACTGCGCCATCTTCCCGCCGCGGCGGTCGCAGCGTGAGGAGGCGCTTTCCATGCTTTCGTTTCCGATTGAATCCGTGCGGGCGGTGATTGCTCGCGGGCGCGCTGACGCCGAAGCCAATGGCGGCTTTCGCAATCCGCATTACGGTCTCCATCCCGGTCGTGACGAGCAGCCTGGCGCCTGGTTGGTCGGTGATCACGGTGTCTATCTGTGCTCGAACGGCAAACTGCCGGACGGCGAAAGGCCTCTCGTCGCTTACGCGCTCGAATGCGATCCCCGCATCAACGACGACTGGTTCGAGGTCAAGCTCATGACCTTCGGTGGCGACGACGGTGTCGAGTTCATCGATGCCGCGCAGCTGGAGGCCCTGATCGCTGCCTGCCCAACCGCCCGGCATCTTGGCATCAGCTTCCAGCCGGACTCGATGGAACTCTTCATCATCGAGTGGTCGTAACGTCCCCGGCTCGCAGCGGGATCTTCAACATCAATCAGCGTCCGTTCGCCGGCGAATTCCACCGGCGGAACGATGACGCGCGCTTTCATAAGGAGATTTTATCATGAGCAACGATCCCTTCATGCTCGACATGTTTGGCAACACCGCACTGTCGTCCGGCCTTGGGCTCGGCGTCACCGCCTTCGGCAGTTTCTCGCCTGACGCCGCCAATGACGACGATCCAGATCCCACGCCGCCGGCGCCAGCGCCTGCTCTGCCAATTACAGCTGCACCTGCCCGGCGCGCCAGCCTTCGCGCAAACTTCTATCTCGACGGTGACCGCGGTTTACCTTCGTCCTGGAAGGATCGTGCCCGTGCCAATGTTGCGGCGATCCTCGTTGCCAATAACATCTCGAAGCAGGACCGGCCGGCGACACCAAAGGAGCAGGCACAGTTGATCCGCTTCACCGGCTTCGGCGCCGGCGAGCTGGCCAACGGCATGTTCCGCCGACCGGGTGAGGTCGATTTCCGGCAGGGATGGGACGACCTCGGCTCGTCGCTAGAGACGGCCGTCTCGAGAGCCGACTATGCCTTGCTCGCCCGTTGCACCCAGTATGCCCACTTTACCCCAGAGTTCATCATCCGGGCGATCTGGGCGGGCATACAAAGGCTTGGCTGGCGCGGCGGCCGCGTCCTGGAACCGGGCATCGGCACGGGCCTGTTCCCGGCGTTGATGCCGGAAGCCTATCGCGAGGCGGCCTATGTCACCGGGATCGAGCTTGATCCGGTTACCACCCGTATCGCCCGCCTGTTGCAGCCAAAGGCCCGGATCATCAATGGTGACTTCGCCCGCACCGAGCTCGCACCCATCTACGATCTCGCCATCGGCAACCCGCCCTTTTCCGATCGCATCGTCCGCTCGGACCGCGCCTATCGGTCGCTTAGTCTTCGCCTGCACGACTACTTCATCGCACGCTCGATCGACCTTCTGAAGCCGGGCGCGTTCGCCGCCTTCGTCACCTCGCACGGCACGATGGACAAGGCCGATGCGACGGCGCGGGAGCATATCGCCAAGTCTGCCGACCTGATTGCGGCCATTCGTCTGCCCAAGGGCAGCTTTCGCCGCGATGCCGGCACGGATGTCGTCGTCGACATCCTGTTCTTTCGCAAGCGCGAGGCGGGTGAGGCTGAGGGCGACCAGTCGTGGCTAGATGTCGATGAGATCAGGCCAGCAACCGGCGACGAAGGCGCGATCAGGGTCAACAGGTGGTTCGCCCGCCAGCCCGACTTCGTTCTCGGCACCCACGCGCTGACCCCAGGACCGTTTGGCGAGACCTACACCTGCTTGCCGCGCACTGGAGAGGATCTGGAGGCTGCTCTCGCCGCTGCCATCGAACTTCTGCCGGCCGATCTCTATGACGGCGAGCCGACCCCCATCGATATCGACCTGGAGGAGGAACTCGAGGAGATCGTCGATCTGCAGCCGAGGGACAGTTCTATCCGCGAGGGCAGCTTCTTTCTCGATCGGTCGAAGCGGCTGATGCAGATGCTCGATGGCTCGGCCATGCCGATCACCATGCGCAAATGCCGTTCCGGTGATGGAGTTTCTGAGAAGCATATCCGGATCATTTCGAAGCTGATCCCGATCCGCGATGCCGTGCGCGAGGTGCTGAAGGCGCAGGAGACTGACCGGTCCTGGCGCGATCTTCAGGTTGGGCTGCGCATTGCCTGGTCCAGTTTCGTGCGTGATTTCGGCCCGATCAATCACACCACCGTCTCCATCCAGGAAGATGCCGAGACAGGCGAGGTCAAGGAGACCCATCGCCAGCCGAACCTCGCACCCTTCCGCGACGATCCGGATTGCTGGCTGGTCGCCTCGATCGAGGATTATGATCTGGAGACCGACACGGCGAAGCCAGGTCCGATTTTTTCTGAACGGGTTATTGCCCCGCCGGCGGCGCCGGAGATCACGTCGCCGGCAGATGCGCTCGCCGTCGTGCTGAATGAGCGTGGTCACGTCGACATCGACCACATCGCGGAGCTGCTCCACAGCGATCCCGCAACGGTAATCGATGAGCTCGGTGAGGCCGTGTTCCGCGACCCGGCCGATGGATCGTGGAAAACAGCGGATGGATATCTCTCGGGTGCGGTCCGAACGAAGCTCGCGGCGGCGCAGGCAGCAGTCGAGCTCGATCCGACCTATAAGCGCAATGTCCGCGCATTGACCGATGTCCAGCCGGCCGATCTTCGGCCTTCCGATATCACCGCGCGTCTCGGCGCGCCATGGATCCCGGCTTCCGACGTCGTGGCCTTCGTCAAGGAGACAATGGACGCCGATATCCGCATTCACCATATGCCGGAACTCGGATCGTGGACGGTCGAGGCCCGCCAGCTCGGCTACAGCGCAGCCGGCACGTCGGAATGGGGCACGAGCCGCCGCCATGCCGGCGAGCTGCTCGCCGATGCGCTCAACAGCCGGGTGCCGCAGATCTTCGACACCTTCAAGGATGTCAATGGAGAGCGTCGTATCCTCAATGTCGTCGATACCGAAGCCGCCCGCGACAAGCTGCAGAGGATCAAACAGGCGTTTCAGGGCTGGGTCTGGACCGATCCGGATCGAACCGACCGTCTGGCACGCGATTACAACGATCGCTTCAACAATATCGCGCCGCGCAAATTCGACGGCTCCCATCTCAAACTTCCCGGCGCCTCTGGCGCCCTTGTTCTTTTTGGGCATCAGAAACGCGGCATCTGGCGGATCATCGCCGACGGCTCGACCTACCTCGCCCACGCCGTCGGCGCCGGCAAGACGATGACGATGGCAGCAAGCATCATGGAACAGCGTCGGCTCGGACTGATCGCAAAGGCGATGCTGGTCGTGCCCGGCCATTGCCTGGCGCAGGCTGCCCGGGAATTCCTAGCGCTCTATCCGAATGCGCGGATCCTGGTCGCTGACGAGACCAACTTTACGAAGGACAAGCGCGCACGGTTCCTGTCGCGGGCCGCGACGGCGACCTGGGATGCGATCGTCATCACCCATTCGGCGTTTCGCTTCATCGCCGTGCCTTCTGCATTCGAACAACAGATGATCCAGGATGAGCTGCAACTCTACGAGGATCTGCTGACCAAGGCCGATAGCGAGGACCGCGTCTCGCGCAAGCGCCTCGAGCGGCTGAAGGAAGGATTGCAGGAGCGGCTCGAATGCCTCGCCACCCGCAAGGACGATCTTCTGACGATTTCCGAAATGGGTGTCGACCAGATTGTCGTCGACGAGGCACAGGAATTCCGAAAACTGTCCTTCGCCACCAATATGTCGACGTTGAAGGGTATCGATCCCCACGGTTCGCAGCGCGCCTGGGACCTCTACGTGAAGTCCCGGTATATCGATACGAAGAACCCCGGCAGGTCGCTGGTGCTGGCCTCTGGCACGCCGATCACCAATACGCTCGGCGAAATGTTCTCGATCCAGCGCCTGCTCGGACACGAAGCGCTTGCCGAGCGAGGACTGCACGAATTCGATGCCTGGGCCTCGTGCTTTGGCGATACGACGACCGAACTCGAAATCCAACCATCCGGCAAATACAAGCCTGTCACCCGCTTCGCATCCTTCGTCAATGTGCCCGAACTGATCGCCATGTTCCGGTCGTTCGCCGATGTCGTGATGCCGGAGGATCTCCGGCAATATGTGAAGGTGCCCAACATCTCGACCGGGCGTCGGCAGATCGTGACGGCCAAGCCGACCGCTCTGTTTAAGAGCTATCAGCAGATGCTCGATACCAGGATCAAGGCGATCGAACAGAGGGAGGGACCGGCCAAGCCCGGGGACGACATTCTACTCTCTGTCATCACGGATGGGCGTCATGCGGCGATCGATCTTCGCTTCGTCATGCCGGGGGCTGAGAATGAGGAAGACAACAAGCTCAATCTTCTGATCCGCAATGCCTATAGGATCTGGAAGGAAACTGGTGAAGCGACCTATCGTCGTCCCGATGGCAAGGACTTCGATCTGCCAGGCGCCGCGCAGATGATCTTTTCCGATCTCGGCACGCTCAACGTCGAAAAGACCCGTGGCTTCTCGGCCTATCGCTTCATCCGCGACGAGTTGATCCGGCTTGGCGTGCCGGCATCGCAGATCGCCTTCATGCAGGATTACAAGAAGACCCAAGCCAAGCAGCGGCTGTTTGGCGATGTCCGTGCCGGCAAGGTGCGCTTCCTGATCGGTTCGTCGGAGACCATGGGCACCGGGGTCAATGCGCAACTTCGCCTGAAGGCCCTCCATCATCTCGACGTGCCATGGCTGCCGTCGCAGATCGAACAACGCGAGGGTCGGATCGTGCGCCAAGGCAACCAGCATGAGGAGGTCGATATCTTCGCCTATGCCACCGAAGGCTCGCTCGACGCGTCGATGTGGCAGAACAACGAGCGCAAGGCTCGGTTTATCGCCGCCGCCCTTTCCGGTGATACGTCGATCCGGCGAATGGAGGATGTCGGTGAAGGCTCTGCCAACCAGTTTGCGATGGCCAAGGCCATTGCGTCGGGTGACGAGCGGCTGATGCAGAAGGCTGGCCTTGAAGCCGACATTGCTCGGCTCGAACGCTTGCGGGCCGCCCACGAAGATGACCAGTATGCCGTCCGACGGCAGATGCGTGATGCGGAGCGCGAGATAGAGGTCTCAACCCGGCGCATCGGTGAGATCGGCAAGGACATTGCACAGCTTAAGCCGACAAGCGGAGATACCTTTACGATGGCGGTGCTCGGACGAGAATATACCGAGCGCAAAGAGGCGGGCCGCGCGTTGATGAAGGAGATCCTCACGCTTCTGCAATCGCAGAAGCAAGGCGAGGTGCATCTGGCCACGATCGGCGGCTTCGATCTCGTCTTCGAGGGAGAGCGCTTCGGTAAGGGCGATGCCTATCGGTACGAAACACTGCTCCAGCGCACCGGCGCCGATTACGAGATCGATCTGGCGATCACAGTTACGCCGCTCGGCGCCATCTCGAGGCTGGAACACGCACTCGGCGGCTTCGATGAGGAACAACACCAATATCGCCGGCGGCTTGAAGAGGCCGAGCGGCGATTGGTCTCCTACCGTTCCCGAGACGGAGGCGCTTTCGCCTTCGCAGACGACCTCAAGGAAAAGCGGCTGAAGCTGCGCGAAATCGAGGCCCAGCTGGCGGAGGATCTGGCCGACGAGACCAACGCAGCGGCTGCATAGCTGTGTTGCACAATAAATGTTTTCCAGTTGGTCAAAATTCGGGCAAAACGCCTCCAGCTGATGCACATGACGGTCACCTCCCAGTTCCGTCGCAGCAGCTGTTCCCCTCTGGAGGTTGTAGATCTCCACACTTCATGGGCCGCGGTTTTCCGCAGGCCCATTTTTTTATTCTTCGTTCGTCTCGTACGATGATTCCGAAGGGTTTATGCCGGAGACGCTATTGCGCGGGTCCCGCCTCTCGGCAGATCGAAGCGCAATTATAGCAAGGTACCGTTCGCGCATGGTCCTCATATCGATTTCTCCCCCGATCCATTCCTCGAGCAAGGTTAGGAAGGCGGGGTCAGTGTCGATCGGCACGCCACGCGCTGTTGCCCGATCGATCGCCCGTTGCGCGATGGCTCTCCGGGTCTCGGGTGTTGTGCTCATCCTGTTTCGCCTGGCATTCCTGATGGGCGTCGAAGTCTATCAGTTGATGATCCAAATCGCGACTTGAAATTGCCCTTCGTCAACAATATCTGAGCATCACTTCCCGATGAGACGATGTCCTGCTCGCTGCAATCGCCGCGGCGTTTGATATTGTCCCGGGATACAGAAGAAGGCGCTCCCCTCACGGTCGAGCGCCTTTTTGTGTCCAATGCGACCGCAAATGCGGTGTCGCACCTTGACCACACCACTTTTGCGAATGAGATCTGCACTAAAATACTTAGTGGGAACACATGCCATTTTTCCTGGTAACGCAGACATCGCTGGTCGAAGCTCAAGATGAGCAGGAGGCCGCTCAAACAGGCGTCGACCGCCTCCGCTCCGGAGAACAGGTCACCGTGTCGGTCAGATCGGATGAAACGACGATTACGCGCGTCGTTGTCGCCGCAGTGTCCGAAGAACCTCTCGCAGTCGCGCAATCCGACGCCGCCGATCCATCACCCGCTGCTATTGCTATCCCCGAGATTACCTCTGCCACACTGGAGAGCAGGAAACTGATCTTGAAGCGCATGCTCGCCGATGGTCTGTCCCTTCTTGGACGGCGAAGCTAGTCCCATCCACGGAGCAACCGCCGCCAGCATTCTCCGAGTGTCGAGCGGTTGGCCCGAACTGAGAAATGAGATTTGAGAAAAGTCGAAAGCAGGAGACAAGAACGGGTCGCAGATCGGTCCTCCTGTCGGCGCTAGCGCTCAACCGCCGCCTGCGCCATCCCGGCTGATTGTCCTTCGCAGGGCTGTTAGCCCCGCTCGCCCTACCCAGCAGGGATGCTCGGCCGCAGTTGCGGCAGTCCGGCCGCTCGGCGGGCCGGGAGGTGTCTTCGAAGAAATGAAGACAGGAAGGGCTGGCAAGGCGCCAGTCCGGAACCCTCCAGACAAGGACAAATCCCATGCAGATCATGAAGGTTGACCCGCGCGCCCTCAAGGAAAACCCCGACCGGATGCGCCAGACAAAGTCGTCGCCGCAGGCCGATGCGTTGATGCTGGCGACGATCAAGGCCGTCGGCATCGTCCAGCCGCCGGTGGTTGCCCCCGAGACCGAAGGTGGAAACGGCTACATCATCGACGCTGGCCATCGCCGGGTTCGATTGGCCATCGCCGCTGGCCTGGACGAAATCGACATTCTCGTCGCAGATTCCGCCAACGATAACGGCGCAATGCGTTCCATGGTCGAGAACTCGGTTCGCGAGCCGCTTAACCCGGTTGACCAGTGGCGCGGCATCGAACGTCTGGTCGCTCTGGGATGGACCGAGGAAGCGATCGCCGTCGCTCTTGCTCTTCCCGTCCGCCAGATCCGAAAGCTTCGACTGCTCGCTAACGTCCTGCCAGCGATGCTCGAACAGATGGCGCTGGGCGACATGCCGTCCGAGCAGCAACTGCGAATTATCGCCGCCGCCGGCCAGGTCGACCAGAAGGAGGTCTGGAAGGCGCATAAGCCGAAGAAGGGCGACACAGTTCCGTGGTGGCAGATCGCAAACGCGCTCACCAAGAAGCGCATGTATGCAAGGGACGCAAGTTTCGGCGACGATCTGGCGCAGGCCTACGGGATCGAGTGGGTTGAAGACCTCTTCGCGCCGGCCGATCAGGACGGTCGCTACACGACGAATGTCGAGGGCTTCCTCGGCGCCCAGCACGAATGGATGATGAGCAACTTGCCGAAACGTGGGGCTATCGTCGAGGTCAATAGCTGGGGCCAGGCGGAACTGCCGAAGAAGGCCTCCCAGGTCTATGGCAAGCCGTCGAAGTCCGATCACACGGCGCTCTACCTCGATCGCGATGGCAAGGTGCAGACCGTGCATTATCGCATGCCCGAGGCGGCCAAGCCGAAGGGCGCTGCTGACGACGGATCCTCCGCTAGCAGCAATAGCGATGCGGTGGCCCCTCCGAAAATTCGGCCCGACGTGACCCAGAAGGGCCACGACATGATCGGCGATTTCCGAAACGACGCACTGCATGATGCGCTCGGCCGCGCGCCGATCGAGGATGACATGCTGATGGCGCTGATGGTGCTGGCTTTCGCCGGGCAGAACGTCCGGGTCGATTCCGGTGCAGACGGGACTTTCTACGCCGGCAAGCGCTTCTCGCGCCACGCCGTTACCCTGTTCGACGAGCATGGCAAACTCGCCTTCGATCAGGACACGCTTCGGGTCGCCGTTCGCTCAGTGCTGATCGACGTTCTGTCCTGCCGCCGGGGCATGTCGAATAGCGGCATGGTGGCCCGTATTGCAGGCGAGGCAATCGGCGCCGACGAATACCTGCCGAACATGGGTTCGGAAGATTTCCTCTTGTGCCTGTCGCGCCAGGCGTTGGAAGCGTCGTGCGCCGAGGCATCCGTGCAGCCACGGTCGAAGGTCCGAGAAACCCGTGCGGCGCTGGTCGAGCATTTCGCAACTAAGCATTTCGTCCATCCGGCCGGCCGCTTTGCGCCACCCGCCGACGAACTGCTCGACTGGATCCGCGCAGGTTCTGCCACTGCCACTGATACCATCGGCTCCGGTGGGCACGAGGATGACGACGGTCATGATGAAAACATCGGTGAGGAGCAGGAAGGCTACGCCGGCGACGAACGGGATCACGACGATCCGCAAGACGTCGATGGCGACTCCGAGGACGAGCATGATCAGGATTTCGACCGGAGGGCGGCCGCATGACTGCCGCCCTACAGTCGAACATGGCAGCACCCACCCCCGATCTTTCGGGGATGGAGTTTGCCATCAGCGCGGACGGGTTGCCCGTCGCCCGCATCGATGACCTGGTCCTCGCTATGGTCACGGCGCCGAGCGGCTTTGCTTATCTCGCGAGTGCTGTCTCTGTCCGCCGGCCGCTCGCGGAGCTGACACGCAGCGACTTCATTGGACATGATGGCCGGGTGGCGGATGAGGCCGAATTCCGGGCGCGTGTCGCTGAGACCGCCGGTCATAAACACGATCTGGCGAAGCTAAATCGCATACAGATCCGCATGTCGGCGAGCACACCCTGGGGCGCATCGCAGATGGCGGTCATCTATGCGGATGGTGTCATCGCCCATAGCACGGCGGGACACGGTGGGTTTCATCTCTCTGCTGACCGCAACGGCAAAGTCCATCCGCTGCTGCGGAAGGACTGCCCATGGTACGAAGAGGATAGCGAATGGGCGATTGTGGCGCTCAGCTTTCCGGAGCTGTTCACCGGTTATGAGCGGTCTATGGCCGAAAGGACCATCAGCAACACCTGGCTGGATGCCTGGGAGGCAATCTACGGCTGCGAGCTGGCCGAGGGCGGAAGCTGGATAAAGGATCAACGGGCGTTCGATCAACGTCATGCGAAGGACTATATCGTAAGGTCGGCAATCTTCTCCGATCAGAACCCCGGCATGACAGAGGTGGTGGCGGTCGTCGGGGGCCGCCGAAAGTTGGACAACGATGAGCGTCGCTTCCTGGTGCCGAGCGACGAGTATGCACAGCGTGGCCGGTTCGGCTTCGTCATCGATACCGGTCGGCATGCCGAATATCATGGGCCGTCTTCCTTCATCGGCTGGCGAGGCCGAGGGAGTGTGGCATGATCGTCGTCCTTGCTTTAAATACGCTGGCGAAGGCAAACGGCGCCCGGCGCGAAACCCAGGGGCATCTCGACTGTCTGACACGGCAAATTGCGGCGCGCGCGGGACGGCAGGTGATCACGGCAAAGGTCCGGAGTCGGGGCACGACGTCGGTCCGGTCACCGCCTCTATCAACAGGAGCTTGCCGATCGCCTGACCTTCGAACGGTGGCGCGAACTCGACGCGGTCATGTGGAGGCTGCGTGTTCAGGAGCTGATCATCGACGAGCACGAGCATAGCGGTGATGCGTCTGGTTTGCCCATCGCGGGATAGACGGACCACAGGAATGGGCTGCGGAGTGGCTTTGCACCACGATGCGGCTCGAGTCTGCAAGGGTGTCGGGTTTGGCCATATCGCCTTCCAATCGCTTGTACCTGACATCCGACCCGCGCCTGACTGCCCTTCTTTTCGCTGCGGTCTGAACCGGCGGCCGGTCGTTTCAAGGCCGCTGTCGCGCCGCGTGGCGGCCGATCCAACCTCACTTCGCGATGGCAGGCTCGCGGTCCCAAGCAGGTCGAAACCTGCTGGCCCGCAAACCTGCCCTGCTTGCTCAGCCAGATCCGACCTGTGAAGCCGCCCGTCCTTTGCCGGTTCTTGTTCGTCCGCATCGAAGGGCAGACCGGCACGGGCCGGAACCGCTTCGGTTGAAACGGAAGGAACAGACATGGCCAAGCCCACCACCCCTAATCGCTCCAACGCCAGATCGGCGCAATCGCGCCGCGGCACCACACTCGAAATGGTCCGCCACTCCTGCCCCGATGCCGTCCAGGCGCTCAAAATCGCCGAAAGCTTCGGCACCACCGTCGTCGACAGCGATGGCATCCGCAGCCTGCATGAGCGGCTGATCGTCGAGACCGCCGACAGCCTCTCCGAAGGGTTGGGCGAAAGAGCTATGCAGATCCACCTGCAGCGCATCGTCGGGGCCTTCGTCGGATCGGCGCACGGCGCCGGGCAGTTTTACTCCCGCGCCGTTACCGAAGCGCGTGACGCGACAGCCAAGGCATCGAACGATGCCCGAGACGAGGATCTCGATGGTCCGGTCGGTTATGACAGCGCCGCCCAGCGCAAGCGGGAATTCGCGGCTGACATGGGTATCCAGTCCCATGCGCTCCGGATGGCAGCCGAGGGCGCGGTGGCCGCTTACGAGCAGGTCGTCGGTGAGAGCTGGAAGCCCTTCGACCGGCCGGTCGAAAACCCAGGTGCATCGCTCGACCGTAAAGCGGCCGAAGTTCAGATGGCTGCATTCGGATGACACACTCGGCGGGGTCGCACCCGCCTTCTCTTTCTAATCCTAGGCCGGCGCCTGCAGCGCCGGCTCTTTTTATGTCGAAAAGGAAAGCTGGCGACGCCCGATCGCGGCCGTCCCGCTCGGCGGTCCTGCAGGAGCCGGGTGCCCATGCAACGGCTTCGCCGTCCTCCACGCTGTTGCGGCCTTCGGTGCGCGGGCACGCCATGTGCCCCTGACTTCGGACCTCCGTGATGGGTCGCGATAGGCGCGGTCCTTGAAAGGGAGAAAGAGAAGTCATGGCAAAGAAATCAGAGCTGGACCGTGCGGACATCTACACGCGGATCTGCCAGTCGATCCCAGCCTCTTCGACTGTTGCGACAAGGGCCTGAACAGCGTGCCGGTAGTCAGCGATCGTATCTTGAGAGTAGTTTGCACCGTGCAAACGCTCAAAAAAATCCTCAACAAGTGACAACGGCAGCTTTTGAGCTGAAGTATTTCGGATTTCGATCTTCATGTCGTGCTCCTTTAAAGGCACCCCTACATGGCACGTGATGGCCAAGGGGGCGGGAGCACCTTAGCAAATGGCTCTTACAATTGACGGTGATCAACGCTTGTCGCGAATCGCGCAACTGACTACAAATTAAGAAAGGCTAGACCCAAGCCTCCCCCCTCCTTTCGGGGAAGCATTTTAAATGCAGGGTGACCATATTTCATCGAACCATCTGTTCGAGCATCGCATAAGGAGGGGTTGCGGTTTGACTCGCAATGGAGGTCTTTGATGAAGCTTTCTGCGCCAATATTCCAGCTCAAGCGTCGGGCCAAGCTAATGGCTCGTAATGACAGTGTCCCTCTAAACGAGGCACTCGACCTGATCGCACGCGAAGAGGGATTTGCACAATGGAGCCTGCTTTCCGCAAGCATGGCTGCTGGCACATTGTCTAAAACAGTCCTGTCGCGGCTCACCAACGGCGATCTGCTTTTGATCGGAGGCCGACCGGGCCAGGGTAAGACCAAGCTGGGTCTTCAGCTTCTAATTGAAGCCGCTCGTGATGGCCGTAAAGCCTTACTGTTTACGTTAGAATTCACCGAGCAACAGGCGAGGAAACACCTTGGCTCTCTGGAGCCTTCGGGGGGCAACAGCGCAGAGGCCGTGCAGATTTTCACATCTGATCAGATCAGCGCCGAATACATTATCCAACAAACGTCTGGATTAGAACCCGGCGCAATTGCAGTTATCGACTTCTTGCAGCTGCTTGATCAGCAGCGCAGCAAGCCGGTCCTATCCGAACAACTTCAAAGTCTGGGGGACTTCGCAAAACGCACTGGCATTATCTTCGGTTTCATCTCCCAAATCGACAGGTCATTTGAACCGGACAGTAAACGCCTTCCTGATATCGCAGACGTTCGCTTGCCGAATTTTGTCGATCTAGGCCTCTTTTCCAAGGCGTGCTTCCTACACAATGGGGAGGCTCAACTTCAAGACGTTGCATGAGCGCTGGCCGCGACCATGGTGGTCGCGGCATTTCCTGCAAGGTTGAGGTTGAAGCAGGACCTATTATGCCGACTGCGATGCGCCGAGTGCCTATGTGTTCTCGGCACATCAGCCTCATGCGCGGCATAATCCAGATATCGGCATAAGACCCACTGGACGGCGGCAGAACATCGCGTAGGACGTGACCTCTCTCGTTACGCTAAGGACCGAACGGAGCGGGCGCGGGAAGAACTCATCGCCGAACTTGGCAGTTGCTTCCTTTGCGCCGATCTCGGTATCGCGCCGGAGCTCGAACCGCGGCCGGATCACGCGTCCTATCTGCAGTAGTGGCTCTCGGTGTTGGCCAACGACAAGCAGGCGATCTTTCAGGCGGCAGCCCATGCGCAACGCGCCGTGAGCTTCCTGCATTCGCTGCAGCCGGAAGCGGATGTGCAGGCTGCGGCCTGAGGCTCAAGCGCGGTCGTCACCACCGGTGGCGGCCGCGTGATCCGCATCATGTTGGTTCTTGAGACCTTGCGCAATGTCAGCATCCAGCCTTCCCCAGATCGACGGTTTTGCAGTGTCCGGCTTGGGTTTGCGGGTCGGTTTGCGTTCGACGATGAACGGCTTGGTCTGCTGACGCATTGATCCTCCAGGCTAAGATTCGCGAGGCCAACGATATCGCACCGGGCGCAGTCAGCAGGCGGGCCAATGTTAGCTGGAACGCTTGTCCCCTGATGAAGCCGACACTGAGAGCGGTCCCAGTGCGCGGTGCGCCGGGATGCTATTCGGACCCAGGGCGAATGCAGCGAACGCCATCGCGATCTCCCTTCCCGTCAGAGTTTCCGGCAACCCATCTGCGGGCTCGATGAGGCATGTCTGACCGGAGACCGGCTGCGCCTCGATCGCTTTACCGCAACGGCCACCACCACTTTTCTTACCCCTGTCGGCTGCGCCGCCATTCCTCTCCAACTAACAAAAGTGGCGGTTGCCGCCCTCCACTGTGTTCCGGCCTTATCAGGTGCGGTCCGATCTTCACCGGTCTTTGCGACTGCCATCGAGGCCGCGATGGGCGCGGCCCGAACACGAAAAGAGGAATACGACAATGGCGACCATCGGCACCTTTACCTCCACCGAAAACGGCTTCACCGGCTCCATTCGCACGCTCGCCCTCAACGTCAAGGCACGCATCGCCCGGGTTGAGAACCCCTCCGACAAGGGCCCGCAGTTCCGCGTCTACGCTGGTAGCGTTGAACTCGGCGCGGCCTGGCAGAAGACCTCCGAGCAGGGCCGCGACTACCTCTCGGTCAAGCTCGACGATCCGAGCTTCCCGGCTCCCATCTACGCAACGCTCGCCGAAGTGGAAGGCGAGGAAGGCCTCCAGCTCATCTGGTCTCGCCCGAACCGGGATTGACTGACATCAACAGGCTCCGCCACCGGCGGAGACCTCTCCTCTGACCGAATATCCAAACCCGGACCCGGCATCGAGCCGGGTCCGGCTTTTCTTTGGTGCCATACGGAGAGGAGGAAAACCTGCTCAGTATCGGGTGATGATGACGACGGGACCGCCGTCGTCAAGGATGAGCGGTACCCCCAATTTCGAATTGGCTGCGAAGCCGCCAACACGAAATCGGCTCCCCCACTCCCCGGCGCTGCCGGTCGCTTCAGCGATCCCTGACCTCGTCATTCCCTATCCGGCGCCGCTGATCGTCTTTCACATAGGAGATCAGACGATGACCCACGAACTTGAACGCCAGATTGAAGAACTTCGTGCCGAACTGCGCAATGCTGTCGATCCTTGCGAGCGCCGCCAGATCGAAGCCGAGCTTGATCTTGCGCAGGCGGAAATGGCGCTGGCGATGGCCGAGCTAGACGGCCGCGTCGATGCGGAGCCACCGTTCTGAGGGGGATGCCTCAAGTCGCGTCGTGTGCGTCGCGAGCTACCGAAAGATTTCCTGTCGATCCGATTTTCATTGACATCAGGGATGGTGCGTCCCGCGCGTCTGGCTGCAACCTGATGACGCCAGAATTTTGCTTGGCTATCGCTCCTCGCGCAGCAAAATTCAGTCGCTATCAGGTCCTTCGCTCCGCTTCGGCCCTGCGGGTGCAGCCCTCCTTCCTTGTCCGCTCTTCATCCCCGCAATGAACCGCAATCAACAGGAGATCCATGATGCACCAGCTCGCAAAATTCCTCAGCGCCACCGGCCGCCGTCTTCGCGCCCTTGGCAAGGTGGTCAGTCACCTCTTCCGCAAGGGCAAGCTCGGTCTGAAGATCGCCATCAAGATTCCCTTCTTCGTTGACGTTGAGCTTAACATCGATACCGAATGGGAACCGCGCCAATGAGCGCCGTTGGCTCGGCCCTCACCGGCCGAGCCGTCCTAGCACCATGGTTCACGACGACCTGTCCAGGTGCGCGCCAATCCTTCGGAGACGAGAATATCGCCGAGGCTATGGCCATGGCGAACAAGAACCCGGAGGGCGCGACCGTAGCGATCCTTCTCACGACCCGGCCACGCCTGCAATTCGAATGGACCCTGGTTCACCAGTTCGACCAGCCGCTGGGTCGCGCGGTTACCGAGAGCAAGTTCCGAGGCGCATTTGGGCTCACTGATCTCGGGTGCAT
Source organism: Agrobacterium sp. DKPNP3 (assembly GCF_052686535.1). Lineage (NCBI taxonomy): Bacteria > Pseudomonadati > Pseudomonadota > Alphaproteobacteria > Hyphomicrobiales > Rhizobiaceae > Agrobacterium > Agrobacterium sp. DKPNP3. Next base: position 15,911 of record NZ_JBQYSN010000096.1, read on the forward strand.
CGATGTCTGCAACCCGGACTTTCGTGCCATCGATCCATAGCGTATCGCCATCGACGACGCAGGCGGTTCGATGGCCGCCCGTGCATTTTTCAAACTTTACCGAAGTCATGTGCGGCGCGGCCAGCGGCTCCGTTGGGGCACTGACCGCCATTGTAGCGGCGCTTGTGAGGCCAGAGATCATCGCGAGGATCGCGAGATTGCGTTGCCATCTCTTTTTCCGGAAGGAAAGCCGGAGATCATGCGGATGTGCCAAATGTCAAATGCTCCTGTTCATGATCGTCGATGTGTGGACTTAAGCCAGAGACCGCAAGAGATCGCCGGCCGTCAGTGACGGGCTGCGGAGGGGGTGACACGATATCCGCGGCTTCGCTTCTGTCGGAGAAGATCGAGGAAGGCAGCGACGGCGTCTCGCTCTCGGGCAAAATGCTGGACCTTCATCTGGCCATGCGCTCCGATCCGGCCCCAGCGGCGTGTCAGGCATACCTCGCCGAACAGATTCGGCTCGATCGTCATGGCATAGAAGCGAGCCATGTTGCGGGCTTCGTCCGTCCGTTCGACATAGAGCTGATAGGGCTGAATGAGCATGGTAGCATAATCGCTCGGGCGCCAAAGTTCGTCCAACGAGAGATATGAATCGATTGGGTCTGACCGATTCATTTTCGTGAAGTTCCGCTGAAAGATGGGCGTTCAACCTGCGGCGTACAGCTCTATTCGCCGAGGCGAACGGAGCCCTAGGTCTCCGCCCCATTTGGGTGACGATCTTCCCGCAAACACCAGACCAGACGTCTTCTGTGCAAATGGGCGTCGATCAATATCCGAGGTAGCCGAGGACATCTCCGCCATAGAACTCTTCGCAGTCGTCGGGAAGGCCAATCACGTCTCCACTTTCTTTATCGATCAACGCGCCGTCGCAGTGGCGAAGCACCGCATCGACGCCGTGCTTTCGGCATTCTTCAACCGCTTCAGCTGCCGTCACCTGCGCTTCGCATGCTTCCCAATATCGCATCATTGTGCACTCGATCTATCGCACGACCGGTTCATGCGTGCTGTAAGCGTTCTTGTAAAACCGGTTCTCGCCGACACAGACCCTCATGTCCTCGCGGCGGAACCACACTGCGCGCCCGCATCGCAGGGGTGCATTGCCCGAGGTGAAGACGATCTGTTCGTCACTGCGCATGCGCAGAACCTCATGCGGAAGGATCAACGGCCGGCGGTTGAGTTGCTTCGACCGCGATCTCGACGATCCCTTCATTCCGGACGAGCGATTAGTCTGATCGACCTCGACTGTCGTGTCGCCGCAGCGCTTTGAGATGTAGTCGGCCGTGTCAGGATCGTTGATTGCCGAGAACGAAATCCACGACGCGGATTCGAACCATTTGCTTGTCGCATCACGCCCACCATAGGCTTCGCGCATCTGCCCGAGCGACTGGAAGATCATCGTCAGCGTGATGCCGTATTTACGGCCCGCGTCGCGGGCGGTTTCGAGGATGCGCAGGTAGCCGAGACGCGCCACCTCATCGAGCAGGAAAAGGGTGCGACCTTTCACGTCGCCGTTGCGGTTATAGATGGCGTTCAGCAGCGAGCCGATGACGACCCGCGCAAGGCCCGGATGGGCTTCCAGCACTTTCAGATCGAGCGCGATGAAAATGTCGGTCTCGCCGTTTGCGAGATCGTCCGTCGAGAAACTGTCGCCGGAGACGAGAGCGGCATAGTTGGCGTAGGAAAGCCAGTGGGTTTCCTTGACGGCATTGGCGTAGACACCAGAAAACGTCTCCGGCGTCATGTTGACGAAGACGGCGACATTTTCCTTCACAAAGTCCGACTCCGACCCCTCGTAGATTTTCGTCAGACGTGCCCGAAGCTGCGGCTCGGGTTCGGAAAGGTTGCCCCGGACACGACGCAAAGTCTGGTCTTTTTCAGCCGTGTGCCCCGACAGGCAGACGTCCGCGATCAGCGCCGTCAGCAACTGCATCGCCGAGGCTCTGAAGAAGTCGTCGCGGGCGGACGCCGTGCGCGCATTGTCGGTCATGATCCATGTGGCGACGGCGACGATATCCTCCTCCTTGGTATTGCCGTGACGGCCAATCCAGTCCAGCGCATTGAACCCGGCACCGCCTGCCGTCGGATCGAGCACGATCACCTTGCGGCCAGCCTTACGCCGATGTTCCGAAACCATCGGTGCGACCTCGCTCGACGGATCCAGCACAACAAGTCCGCCACCCCATTTAAGCGCGGTCGGGATCGTCACTGATGTCGTCTTGAAACCATCGGAACCGGCGAAGACGATGCCGTGCGACGAGCCGAAGGAGCCGTCGAAGCAGAGCAGCGGCGATCTGCCGCCGGCACCCCAGCTTTTTTGATCATCAGCACGGAACGGCATGGCGGCAACGCTGTCGCTATCAACGCGATAGCGCTCACCGATAACGATGCCGCCGGGCTCGGGAAACAGTTTTGCCGCCTCCTGGATCTTCATCCAGTCGGCTTCGCCATGCACGGCTCGTTTGCCGCCAATCCTGCGAGGG
>NZ_JBQYSN010000097.1:0-18322 GCF_052686535.1 Agrobacterium sp. DKPNP3
ATATTGGCGCCGCTGACGAGCTGGATGACCTCGCCTATGGCGCCGGGGGTGCCGATGTATTTCACCCACTGTTCGCCGAGCCAGGGGCCGATGGCGGGAAGGGCGGCGATCCAGTCTGGCACGGGGGCGCCGGTCTTGTTGACATGCACGGCCCACCCGAACCACTCGCGGATTTCACTCGCCGTATAGGAAGCGGCAATGAAGATCGGCACCACGAGGAAGGCGATGATGAGGATAATGGCGATGGTGGCGCCGAGGGTGGTGTTGCCGCCAACCTGCCGCAGCAGGCGGGTGTACACCGGCCAGCTGGCGAAACCGATGACGAGGGCCGCGAGAACAGGAACCAGGAAGCCGTGGAAGAAATAGATGCCGGCCAGCGCAACAAGAACCAGAAGCCAGCGCGCCGCCGAGATAGGCGGGATCAGGGCGATCCGCGTCGGGCTGGCGGGGCCAAGCCATCTCGGTTCGCCACTCTGCTTACGGCTGTCACTGTTACTCACGGCAGGCTTTTCTCCCAGTCTCCCCTAAGGGCGCATTCATTTTGTCATGCGGCTACATATAAGTGCAATATGACGCATTCACATTACCGTTGTGTGTTTATTGTGTAGGCTATTGAAGGATTTTGGTAAAAATAGCGCATCAGCCTTGGCTCGCGCATTGAAATATGACAATTGAACTCCGAATTTTTCGCGGTGTCAGATCGCCGCGCCCGATCTCCAGGTCATGCCATGCTTCGCCGTTTCTTTGCCTATTACCGCCCCTATCGCGGCCTGTTCATTCTCGATTTTTCCTGCGCGGTCCTTTCGGGCGTGCTCGAACTCGGCTTTCCGATGGCGGTCAAGGCCTTCGTCGATGTGCTTCTGCCGGGCGGTGAATGGGCGATCATTCTTGCCGCCTCCGTCGGGCTTCTGCTTATCTATGTGCTGAATACCGGGTTGATGGCGACAGTCACCTATTGGGGACACATGCTCGGCATCAATATCGAGACCGATATGCGCCGGCTCGCTTTCGATCACCTGCAAAAGCTCTCTTTCCGCTATTTCGATAACCAGAAGACCGGTCATCTCGTGGGTCGGCTGACCAAGGATCTGGAAGAGATCGGCGAGGTGGCGCATCACGGCCCCGAGGATCTGTTCATCGCCATCATGACCTTCATCGGCGCGTTCCTGCTGATGCTCTCGGTCAATGTCCCGCTCGCTCTCATCACGGCCGCCGTGGTGCCGGTCACTGCCTGGGTCACCAGCCGTTATGGCGGCCGCATGACGCAGAATTTTCGCGCGCTCTATGGCCGTGTGGGCGATTTCAACGCGCGGATCGAGGAGAATGTCGGGGGCATGCGGGTGGTGCAGGCCTTCGCCAATGAGGATCACGAGAGGGCGCTGTTCGAAAAGGACAACCAGAAATACCGCCGCACGAAGCTCGACGCCTACAAGATCATGGCGGCCAGCACCTCGCTGAGCTACATGAGCATGCGTCTGACACAGATGATCGTGATGATCTGCGGCGCATGGTTCGTGCTGAATGGCGACCTTACGGAGGGTGGCTTTGTCGGCTTCCTGCTTCTGGTCGGCGTATTTTTCCGGCCGGTGGAAAAGATCAATTCTGTCATCGAGACCTACCCGAAGGGCATCGCCGGTTTTCGCCGCTTCACCGAGCTTTTGGATACCGCCCCTGATATCGTCGATGCGCCCGATGCGGTGGACGCGCCCTTGCTGCGCGGCGATATCGAATACCGCCATGTCGGCTTCGGTTATGCCGAGGGCAAGCAGGTTCTCAGCAATATCGACCTGAAGATCAGCGCCGGCGAGACCGTGGCTTTCGTTGGCCCTTCGGGTGCCGGCAAGACGACGCTGTGCTCGCTGCTGCCGCGTTTTTATGACGTGACCAGCGGCGCGATCACCATTGACGGCATCGATATCAGAAAGATGAAGCTCGCCTCGCTGCGCAATCAGATCGGCATCGTGCAGCAGGATGTGTTCCTGTTCGGCGGCACGATCCGCGAGAATATCGAATATGGCCGGCTTGGCGCTTCAGATGCGGAGATCATGGAAGCGGCGCGGCGTGCCCGTCTCGATGGCGTCATCGAGGCCATGCCGCTCGGGCTCGATACCGTTATCGGTGAGCGCGGTGTTAAATTGTCCGGTGGGCAGAAGCAGCGCCTCGCCATTGCGCGCATGTTCCTGAAGAATCCGCCCATCCTGATTTTGGACGAGGCGACCTCGGCGCTCGACACCGAAACCGAACGGGCCATCCAGCAATCGCTGACGGAGCTTGCCAGGGGACGCACGACGCTTGTTATCGCTCACCGGCTGGCGACGATCCGTGACGCGTCGCGCATTGTGGTGGTGGACCAGACGGGCATTGCCGAGACAGGGGCGCATGCGGAGCTGCTGGCAGCGAAGGGCCACTATAGCCGCCTGCACGAGGCACAGTTCAGCGGGCATCTCGCGGGCCTCAGCTGACCGGCCCGGACGTCCTCTAACCTTTCGCTGCCTGTTCTTCGACAATGCCGGGGTTTGGCTCCGGCTTGCCGGGATGGCTGCTGACGAGGTAACCCATGGCGACGGCGGCCGCGACGACGAAGAGCAGCAGGACGCCGCTGATCGTCATCAGCCACTCGCGGGGCTTCTTGTGCCCCATGATGTAGTTCGGCCACCGGCTTGGATGGTTCACTACGTCGTTATTCCGGTGCTGTCGCATGAACTTCCCCAGATTTAAGCGTTTCGGTGAAAGATCAACGCCAGCGCTCCCGCGACTGTTCCGTTTGGGTGGCGAACGGGTGATGACAAGGACGTGAGGCTGCTCATTCACCCGCGCCGGAGCCGATCAGGCAGATTGAATGGCGATCCGGTTTCCCTCGCTGTCAGAAATCTCTGCGACGAAGAGGGCGTCATTCACCAGGGTTTTGGGAAATAGAAGCTTGCTACCATTGGCAAGGGCTCTGGCAATAACATCGTCCACATTAGCGACACTGAAATAGACGATCGCTCCATCTCGCGTCGGCACATAGGCCGGGCCTTCAGCAAGCGCGGTACTGGCGCCATTGCTGTTTTTGTCAAAAGGGAAATAGGCCATTCTGCTATCGTGGATCGCGACGATTTCGGCAAAGGGCACATCAAAAACCGCGCGATAGAAGCGGATCGCCCGATCAAGATCGGTCACGGGGATTTCGACATGGGCGACAATATTCATGCGCTTCTCCTCAGCCAGACTGACGCACTTTTCAATTTCTGATGGCGCCGATCTTTCTAGCGATGGCTGACATGGCGAGGCAATGGCGCGCGGTGTCGCGTCACCAGATTGTCAATTTTCCAGCACTCGCGTGACCGGTCGCAGTGCCGTAAATGCGCGCAAATCGCCACAAGCGGCAGCAAAAGTCAGCTTGCGTCCTGCGCCTCTTTATGCGAATGATTTGCAATTGCACTAATCAGATTTCCATTCAGAAAGCGCATAATATGGACAAGCCAGTCTTTGGATGGCGACGAAACGGCGACGATCTGTCGTTGTCCGATGTTCACTCCTCGATCCGGATCAAGCCGAATGCCGGCACGTTTCGCCGGGCCATGGCTTTTTTCGGCCCCGGCTATCTCGTTGCGGTCGGTTATATGGATCCCGGAAACTGGGCGACGTCGCTCGCTGGCGGCTCCAAGTTCGGCTATACGCTGCTGACAGTCGCGTTGGTCTCGAACATCATGGCGATCGTGCTGCAATCGCTCTGCGCCCGTCTTGCAATTGCCTCCGGCCGCGATCTCGCCCAGGCCTGCCGTGACGCTTATCCGAAGCCGGTGGCCATGCTGCTGTGGCTTCTGGCCGAAATCGCCATTATCGCCACCGATATTGCCGAGGTGATCGGCACGGCCATCGGCCTCAACCTCATCTTCGGCATTCCGCTCGAACTCGGCGTTCTCATTACCGCGCTCGATGTGTTCCTGATCCTTTATCTGCAGAGGCTCGGTTTCCGCTGGGTGGAGGCGCTGGTGATCACGCTGCTTGGCGTCATCGCGGTGTGTTTCGCCATTCAGGTGGCGCTCGCCGATCCTGACTGGGGGCAGGTGATCCTTGGTTTTGCGCCGACGACCGAAATCGTCACGAATCCTGACATGCTCTATCTGGCGCTCGGCATTCTCGGCGCGACCGTCATGCCGCATAATCTCTATCTGCATTCGGGCATCGTGCAGACCCGCGAAATCGGCGAGACGATTGCCGAGAAACGCGAGGCGCTGAAATTCGCGACCCTCGATTCCACCGTCGCGCTGATGTTCGCGCTCCTCATCAACGCCTCGATCCTCATTCTGGCGGCAGCGACCTTTTACAAGGCGGGGCAGACCAATGTCGCCGAACTCGGCGAGGCGCATAATCTGCTGGCGCCTCTGCTCGGCCTTGCCATTGCCCCGACGCTGTTCGGCGTGGCGCTCTTGTGCTGCGGCATCAACTCCACCGTCACGGCAACGCTCGCCGGCCAGATCGTGATGGAGGGTTTCCTCAAGATGCAGCTCGCCCCCTGGTTGCGCCGCCTCATCACCCGCGCCATCGCCATCATCCCCGCAGCCGGCGTGACGATATTTTATGGCGAGAGTGGCACGGGCGAACTGCTGATCCTGACGCAGGTGGTCTTAAGCCTGCAACTCTCCTTCGCCGTCTTCCCGCTGGTGATGTTCACCGGTGACAAGGCCAAGATGGGCGAGCTGCGCTCACCGCTCTGGCTCTCGGCCTTTGCATGGCTGATTGCGGTGGTGATTGCGGCGCTGAATGTGAAGTTGCTGATGGATTTTATCGGGTGAGGCGGGTCAAGCCGCGCCTTTACGAAGCGCGGCGGCCGTGCCCTCCGGATCAACGGCGATGACCTTGAGATAAGCGCGGGCCGGCTGGTCCGGCTCGCTACGCCCCTGTTCCCAATCACGCAGGGTGCCAAGCGGAATATGATAACGGGCGGAAAACTCCTCCTGCGTCAGCTTCAGAGCCCGGCGAATGATCTTGATGCGCGGCATTCTGCGAGCCGCGGCAAGTTGTTCGGCAGAAAGCGGCGGATTGTCGGGGTCGGCCAGCGCATTGGCCAGCGCTTCCTCGTCGGTCATGGCGTGAAGGCGGGCCCAGTCTGTTTGATCGATCTTGCCAGCCATTGTCCTTTACATCCGATAGCTCAAAAGACCTCAGTCGTTTTTTAGACGTCCATCTCAAATTGGCCGCCATATGCGCGGCTATATAGGCGAAGAAATTCGGATTTGTTGCTTGAGGCTCTCAACAACGCCATTACGCCTACTAGCTGACTTTTGAAGTGCTCTAGTCCAATCTCATCAGTTAGTAGTTGATGGTGGCGATGCTTTCTCTGCCAATTTGCATCGGGAGGATTTAACTCGTCCAAGCGCGGCAAAACTGGCTTCGGCAACTGTCTATATATGAGTTGACGCACCAATTTCCCGGCGTACCGGGGGCCTTTCGTGCTATTCGTGTATTTCCATCCGAAAACTCTGAATAGCTCCTTGAAGAAATCGCTCGGAACTGCCCGAATCCAAGGTCTATGCTCAACTAAGACATAAGCTTCAAGTATTTTTTGAAGCTCATCTTCTTCTCTAAATTTTTGAAAACCTGTTGCTTCATCTACAAGTGCAACAATACCTATTCGTTGGAGTGCGGATAGGATGACTTCACATTGATGAGCTATAAATAATTGTTGTTCTTGTAAAACTCCGAATCGTGCCGCATCAACCACGGCTTGGCAGAGTTGTGGGAAAAGCTCGGCCTCAAAAGCTAGAACTTCTATGCCATTTGGTTTTTTGATTTTGATTGGGTCAGCTAGTGCAGATAGCGCTTTTTGATCTAAAAAGCGGGAGATTCTATCACCCGAGGCAAACTGGCTAAGGCGTGTTCTCCCGGCGATCATTGATCCGCCGTCTGCGATGCCCATCGCTCTCTGCACGTCCGATGACATCAAGACACGTCTTTTGTCTTGAAGTACATAACACTCGATTGTCACATCGCCAAATTTTATCGGCTTTTCCGGAGACCCATGAATGGCGTCAACGGTACTGAACTTACCTAGCATGCCTTACCTCATGAGTTGAATCTACTATCTATTGGTGTTTTGCGTGATTCTGGTTTTGTTCCCTTTGAAAATCCAGCCCGACAAAAATGTCGGGCTGAAAATTTACTAGTTATCCACAGCTGTCTCAGCTGCAACCGCTCGTCGCACCGCAAGTATCGCACTTCTCGCAAGTGCCGTTCCGCACCATCGTGAAGTTCTGGCATTCCGAGCACATGTTGCCCGTATAGCCCTGAGCGATCGAGCGCATGCGGCGTTCGTTTTCGACCTTCTTGGCTTCCGTCTTGGCCGAAGCAGCGTCTGCGGCGGCCTTGTCGGAGAAGAGGGCGGTTGCCGTCTGCTGGGCTTCCTGGACGACCTCGTCGATCACTTCTTCGGCGATTTCTTCGGCCAGTTCCTTGGCGCGCTCTTCATAGTCCCGCTTGAAGGAGACGATTTCGGAGGTTGCGATGGCGACTGTCGGTTCCAGCTTGCGGGCGGCGGAGCCGGCGAAAGCCGTTACGTTGGCCGAGGCGCGGGCAGGGGCTGCCGTTGCCGAACCCTTGGGCTCGGAAGCGGTGCGCTCGCCGTCATTGCGGGACACGATGGTCGGCTTGTAACCGCGGGTCCAGCCGGTGGAAACGAGGTTGGTCTTGCCTTCCTGGATACCCTTGCCGAGCGCCGTGTTGGAGAAATCCGACGTATCGACATGGGCGAGATCGTGGCGGCCGAGATAGGAGACGGCGAGTTCGCGGAACACGTAGTCGAGGATCGACGTGGCGTTCTTGATCGCGTCGTTGCCCTGCACCATGCCGGCCGGTTCGAACTTGGTGAAGGTGAAGGCCTCCACATATTCTTCCAGCGGCACGCCGTATTGCAGGCCGAGCGAGATGGCGATGGCGAAGTTGTTCATCATCGCGCGGAAGGCGGCGCCTTCCTTGTGCATGTCGATGAAGATTTCGCCGATGCGGCCATCACCGAACTCACCGGTGCGCAGATAGACCTTGTGACCGCCCACTGTTGCCTTCTGGGTGTAACCCTGGCGGCGGTTCGGCAGCTTTTCACGCTCGCGCGAAACACGCTCAACGACGCGTTCAACGATCTTTTCGGTGATCGTCACGGCCTGCTGGGCGAGCGGCTGCTGGATCAGTTCTTCAACGAAGTCTTCGTCGTCCTCATCTTCCACCAGCGAGGCGTTCAGCGGCTGGGAAAGCTTGGAGCCATCGCGGTAAAGGGCGTTTGCCTTCAGCGCCAGCTTCCAGGAGAGCATGTAGGCTGCGCCGCAATCCTCAACGGTCGCATCGTTCGGCATGTTGATCGTCTTGGAGATCGCGCCCGAGATGAAGGGCTGAGCCGCCGCCATCATGCGGATATGCGATTCGACCGAGAGATAACGCTTGCCGATCTTGCCGCAGGGGTTGGCGCAATCGAAGACCGCCAGGTGCTCGTTCTTCAGGAACGGTGCGCCTTCCAGCGTCATCGCGCCGCAGACGTGCACGTTGGCCGCTTCGATGTCCTTCTTGCCGAAGCCGAGGTGCTCGAGCAGGTTGAAGCTCATGTCGGAGAGCTGCTCGTCGGAAACCTTCAGGGTTTCCTTGAGGAAGTCGGCGCCGAGCGTCCACTGGTTGAAGACGAACTTGATGTCGAAGGCGCTCTTCAGCGCGCCATTGACGGCCTCGATCTTCTCATCGGTGAAGCCCTTGGCCTTCAGCGTCGAGGGGTTGATGCCGGGAGCCTGGTTGAGATTGCCATGGCCGACAGCATAGGCCTCGATCTCGGCGATCTGGCTTTCGGAATAACCGAGCGACCGCAGCGCATCCGGAACGGCGCGGTTGATGATCTTGAAGTAGCCGCCGCCGGCGAGCTTCTTGAACTTCACCAGCGCGAAGTCGGGCTCGATGCCGGTCGTGTCGCAATCCATCACGAGGCCGATCGTGCCTGTCGGCGCGATAACGGTGGTCTGGGCGTTGCGGTAGCCGTGCTTTTCACCAAGTTCCAGCGCCTTGTCCCAGGCGGCTGTCGCGTGGGCGATCAGGTCCTGATCCGGGCAGTCGCCATGGATGAGCGCGACCGGGTTGACCGACAGGCCCTCATAACCGTCCGACTGGCCAAGGGCGGCGCGGCGGTGGTTGCGGATGACGCGCAGCATGTTGTCGCGGTTCGGCGCAAAGCCCGGGAAGGGGCCAAGCTCGCCGGCCATTTCGGCCGAGGTGGCATAGGACACGCCGGTCATGATGGCGGTCAGCGCACCGGCAATGGCGCGGCCTTCGGCGCTGTCATAGGGAATGCCCGAGGACATCAGGAGGCCGCCGATATTGGCGTAACCGAGGCCGAGCGTGCGGTACTCATAGGAGAGTTCGGCAATCTGGCGCGAGGGGAACTGCGCCATCATGACGGACACTTCGAGCACGACGGTCCACAGGCGAACGGCGTGTTCGTAATCGGCGATATCGATGCGCTTCGTCGCCTGATCCTTGAACTGCAGAAGGTTCAGCGAGGCGAGGTTGCAGGCCGTGTCGTCGAGGAACATGTATTCCGAGCACGGGTTGGAAGCGCGGATGGGGCCGGCCGCCGGCGAGGTGTGCCAGTCGTTCATCGTTGTGTTGAAGTGCAGACCCGGATCGGCAGACGCCCAGGCGGCGTGGGAAATCTTTTCCCAGAGGTCGCGGGCCTTCAGCGTCTTCATGACCTTGCCGTCCTTGCGGGCGGTGAGGTTCCAGTCGCCATCGTTCTCGACCGCGCGCAGGAAGTCGTCCTTCAGCGAGACGGAGTTGTTGGAGTTCTGGCCGGATACCGTAAGGTAGGCTTCCGAATCCCAGTCCGTGTCATAGGTCTTGAACTGAATGTCCTTGTAACCCTGCTCTGCGAACTGGATGACGCGCTTGACGTAGTTTTCCGGCACCATGTCCTTCTTGGCAGCGCGGATTTCGCGCTTCAGGGCAGGGTTCTTGGCCGGGTCGAAGCAATCGCCGTTGTCAGCTTCGCAGTTGACGCAGGCCTTCATGATCGCCTTCAGGTGCTTGGCGACGATCTTGGAACCGGTGACGAGAGCGGCAACCTTCTGCTCCTCGTTCACCTTCCAGTCGATATAGGCTTCGATATCGGGGTGATCGGCATCAACGACGACCATCTTGGCCGCACGGCGGGTCGTGCCGCCGGACTTGATGGCGCCGGCTGCGCGGTCGCCGATCTTGAGGAAGCTCATCAGGCCGGACGATTTGCCGCCGCCGGAGAGTTTTTCGCCTTCGCCGCGCAGATAGGAGAAGTTGGAGCCAGTGCCGGAGCCATATTTGAACAGGCGCGCTTCACGCACCCACAGGTCCATGATGCCGCCTTCATTAACGAGGTCGTCCTCGACGGACTGGATGAAGCAGGCATGCGGCTGCGGATGTTCGTAAGCGGACTTGGACTTGGTCAGCTTGCCGGTAAAGGGGTCGACGTAGAAGTGGCCCTGGCCCGGACCATCGATGCCATAGGCCCAGTGCAGGCCGGTGTTGAACCATTGCGGGGAGTTGGGGGCAACACGCTGGGTGGCGAGCATATAGGCAAGCTCATCCTTGAAGGCGGACGCATCTTCTTCGGACGAGAAATATTTGCCCTTCCAGCCCCAATAGGCCCAGGTGCCGGCCAGACGATCGAAAACCTGGCGCGCATCGGTCTCGGAGCCGTAGCGCTCGGCTTCCGGAACGTCCTTCAGCGCCTTTTCGTCGGCAACGGAGCGCCACAGGAAGGAAGGAACATCGTTCTCTTCGACCTTCTTCAGGAACTTTGGCACGCCGGCCTTGCGGAAATATTTCTGCGCCAGAACGTCGGTCGCAACCTGGCTGAACTGCGCGGGAACGTCGATGTCAGCCAGACGGAACACGATGGATCCATCCGGGTTCTTGATTTCACTGACGGCCTTGCGGAAGTCGATCTCCGCGTAAGGCGATTGGCCGGGCTTCGTGAAGCGGCGTTCAATGCGCATGGTTTCTGTCCTCGTCCATTGGGGCGCCCGGTGAAAGGCGCAAAAATCCGATCCAGCCGTGCGATGCCTTCGCGCAGCCGGTTGTTGCCGATCTGATAGGGATGTTCATCCTTGGATGTCACCCCTGTATCTCGTGTTTAAGATGGCTGCAAGCCTACTATATATAGTATTAACACATTCTTGCTGCCAGTCCCCGCGTGTTGTTTTTGGCGGTTCCACACGGCGCAGAAAAGCCATCGGCGAACCGCCCCCTCATGGCCGGGACGCCGTTTGGACACGCGCGCTCAAGATGGAGAAGAACCGGCCTCGTTACTTTCCGGTCCGTTGCCGCCGCAACATAAGTGTCACTTTCCTCTCGTGACACAGATTCGTCAAGCCATAGATTGAAACCCATTTTTAACCACAAGATATTGTGTGGAGTGCCTGTGGAAAACGGGGATAGGAAAAGCGAATAGAAAAATCAGTGACTTGGCGGGAAAATTTGAAGCTTGCGCGAGGCTGGTTTCCGCAACGGAAAGGAGAAACCCTGCATTTCCGGGGTGAGGCATAATGGCGACACTGCGGTTTTTCCGTGTTTTTCGCATTTGTCAGAAAAGACGTTTCTCCACAAAAAACCGCCCTCGGTGGGGCGGCGAAAGAGTGGATATTGCTGGGGGGCGAAGTTTGCGCGGTTGTTGCATCCGCACTCCGTCACCCCGGACCAGATCCGGGGTCCAGCGCGATCAAGTCCCTGATCGCGAACGACTTTCTCACGGCGCAGACGCGCCGTGGCTGGATTCCGGCTCAAGGCCGTAATGACGGAAGAGAAATGGGTTCCCCTGTGGGCACTCAGCCGCGAGATCCCTTGGCGATCGGCTCCTGATAGGTGAAGCCCATGTCCCAGGGGAAATAGATCCAGGTGTCCTGGCTCACTTCGGTGACGAAGGTATCGATGGTCGGCACACCCTTCGGCTTGGCGTAAACGCAGGCAAAATGCGCTTTCGGCAACATCTCGCGCACTTCGAGTGCCGTTTTGCCGGTATCGGTGAGGTCGTCGACAACAAGCACGCCTTCGCCGGCGTCGGTCGTCAACTCGGGGGCTACGCCTTTCAGGAGAACCGTATCGCCCTGATTGACGTAGTCATGGCGCGTGGCGATGCAGACGGTGTCGATCAGGCGGATGTTGAGTTCACGGGAAATGATCGCCGCCGGAACGAGGCCGCCGCGGGTGATACAGACGATCGCGCGAAACTCTTTGTCGAGGCCGGCAAGACGCCAGGCGAGCGCACGGGCGTCGCGGTGAAACTGGTCCCAGGAAACGGGAAAGGCTTTATCGGGAAGGGACATGTCGTCTACCATCTGGTCAAAATTGTCGATGGCTTTGGCTAATAGCGGCAAGACAGGCAAAAAGGCAAGCGTTCCGCAAAAAGGTGAGTGCGGGAGATTACGGCTTGGTTCTTCTCCCCACGGGGGAGAAGGTGGCCCGAAGGGCCGGATGAGGGGGCAACGGTAGAGATATGCGGAGAGCTTGCCCCTTATCCCGCTGCCGCGGACTTCTCCCCGGCGGGGAGAAGAAACAAGCGGCAATCGCCCGCTTCATGTCGGATGTTGAGGGGTTATCCGCACCCGATCCATTTTCAGCGCGACAGCAATGTCATCGCCGTCATGGAATCGAGCAGCGTGCGGGTGACGCCGCCAAACAGCAGTTCCCACCAGCGGGAATGGCCGTAGGCGCCCATGACAAGAAGGTCGATGCTGTTGTCGGAGAGGCGGTTCTCGATGGCAGCCTGCGCCGAAATTCCGGCGATCTTTTCCTGCGAGGTGACGGTGACATTGACGCCGTGGCGGGCAAGCGTGGCGGCGAGTTCGGTGCCGGCGAGACCGGCAGACTGCGTTTCGCTTTCCGCCTGGTCGACGGAGAAGATTTCGACGCTATCGGCGGCTTTGAGGAAGGGCAGGGCATCGAAGGTGGCGCGGGTTGCCTCGCGCGAGCCGTTCCAGGCGATCAGGACCCGTTTGATCGGTTTGGCAACCGTCAGCACATGCGGCACGAGGAGAACGGGACGACCGCTTTCGTAGAGGAAACTGTCGATATCCGTGCGGCTGTCTGATAGTGCTGAGGAATTGCTCTGGCGGGCGACGATGAGGTCGGCGCAGCGGGCGCTGTCAATCGCGGCAGACGAGGCGTAGCCAACGGATGTGACGAAGCTGCGCCACTCATGCGAGATGCCGTTTTCTGACAGCGTGCGCTCAAAAATCGTGCCGACATCGGTGGTTTCCTTATGCGCCACATCCTGCAGCGCCTGCACGGTGGCGGGATCGGGGATTTCCATCGGTGCGACGAGTGGAACGGCGGCCAGCGTTTCCATGTGCAGGCCGATCACATGTGAGGAAAACTGGTCGGCAAGGCCGACCACGAATTCGCCGAGCTTCTGCGTGTTCGAAACATTGTCGACCACTGCCAGGATCGTTTTGTAACCCATTTTTCTCTCCTCGGTGACATTTCGTTGCGGTGGGGAGAATGGCCGTCTTTGCTGATGGCCACCTTGATTTTGGTCAATGTTGCGTACGTTCGCCTCAGGCGGTGGCATCACCCTTGCTGGCGGTCAGTTGCTTCTCCTGGCCGATCGCTTCGATCATGGCCGCCACGGCATCGGCGGCCGCCTTCAGCACGCCGGCATCGCGGGCGCGCACGACGATTTCGGTTGAAAATCGCTGCCCGTCATATTTCGGGTAGGAACCGATGCTGGTTTCGGGATGGGCCTTCTGGATAGCCGTCAGCGGCGTGCCGATATCGCCTTCGCCATAGGGCGAGCGCACCGCCTGCGACATGACCTTGGCGCCGGTGCGCAGGGTCGGCATGACATTGTCGAGCATGGCCTGGAATACCTGCGGCACGCCGGCCATGACATAAACATTGCCGATGATGAAGCCGGGGGCGACGGAAACGGGATTGGCGATATGGGCCGCGCCTCTGGGCATGCGCGCCATGCGCTTGCGCGCCTCGGTGAACTCCATCTCGCGGGCGCGATACATGTCCCCCAGCAGGCGCAATGCCTCGGCATCGTGTTCGCAGGGCAGGCCAAACGCCGCAGAAACCGCATCCGCGGTGATGTCGTCATGGGTCGGGCCGATCCCACCTGATGTGAAGACGTAATCGTATCGGCTGCGCAGCGCATTGAGTGCGTCGACGATCGCATCTTCCTCATCGGCAACAATGCGCACCTCCTTGAGGTCGATGCCAGACATGGTCAGCACATCCGCAAGGTGGCCGATGTTCTTGTCCTTGGTGCGGCCGGACAGAAGCTCGTCGCCGATGGCGAGCATGGCGGCGGTGACAACGGAAGAGGTCGAGGAGGGACTGGACATGGGTGCACTCGTGATCTGTTTTACGTGACGTTAGACCCGCGCCAGCGCGAATGCAAAGCTGTTTTAAAGAAACGCAGAATATGGAATTATTTGACGATGGCCTGGAGTGTTCAGTGATCGTGAACAGTGCGTATGCCAATCACCGGCTGGTGAGATAGCGGCCCGTCCGCTACTCTCTTGTCATACGGTTTTTACAGGTTAAGGCCGATGATCATCGAGTTTTTAAAGAAGCTTGTCGCCGGTACGCCGGAAACAGTTCCAGCAAAGGAAACGCAGAGAATGACGAAGGTTCTGGTACTCTATTATTCCTCCTACGGCCATATTGAGAAAATGGCCTATGCAGTTGCCGAAGGCGTGAAGTCCACCGGCGCGGAAGCCGTGGTGAAGCGCGTTCCCGAACTGGTTCCGGAAGAAGTCGCCAAGTCCTCGCACTTCAAGATGGATCAACCTGCACCCGTAGCGACGGTGGACGAACTGGCCGAATATGACGCCATCATCGTCGGTGCCGGCACACGTTTCGGCACGGTTGCCTCGCAGATGCGCAACTTCTGGGACCAGACCGGCGGCCTTTGGTTCAACGGGAAGCTCGTCGGCAAGGTCGGCTCGGCCTTCACTTCGACAGCCACCCAGCACGGAGGTCAGGAATCGACCATTCTCGGTTTCATTCCCACTTTCCTGCACCATGGCATGGCCGTTGTCGGCCTGCCCTATGCTTTCCAGGGCCAGATGGGTGTCGATGAAATCAAGGGCGGTTCGCCTTATGGCGCTTCCACCATCACCGATGGGGACGGGTCCCGCCAGCCTTCGGAGATCGAACTGGAAGGCGCGCGGTTCCAGGGAGCCCATGTGGCGAAGATTGCCGCCAAGCTATCTGCCTGAGCCAAACCCTCTCAAAAAAGAAATGCGGCCCGAAAGGCCGCATTTTCTTGCCCCGGCGGTATTTAGAGCCGGGCCGTCCGATAATTTTTAAGGAGCTTCAGATCGGCAGATTGACCATCAAAAGGCAACTCGCGACCACGACGCCGATCATCGAAATTTCAAGAAAACTGTTAAGACCGTCACGCATATCAATCCTCCTTGTGATAGGCGAAAAGAGAACGATCAGAGCTTGCGGCAGTTCCATGACGGAAGAACGAAATTCAGGATTTTTTAAGACGTTCCTGATGGTCGCGCCGTCGCGACTTAGCCGGTGACAACAAAGGCGACGACGAGATGGCCGATCAACCCGATCGCCAGGCAGGAAAGAAGAAATATAAACAGTGCTTTTTTCATGTTCGACAATGCTTCCGTCTGTTGCGATTGGTCGAGCAAGCCACCGGCAGAATGGCGGCACCTAACTGGCCTACGCTGCGAGAATATCAGGCCTTGAGATCGAGACCCGCTTCGATTGCTGCCGCGATGAAGGCCTTGCGGGCATCCTCGGGCTTTTTGCGACCGGCATCGACGGCGGCGCAAACGAGAAGCGCCCTGTCGAGCGCCTCGCCATCCTCGATCGGCCAATCCTCGATCAGCGCCCATGAGGCCGCCTGTGTGGTGTCGATGCTCGTGTAGTCGCCCGGCGTTTCAAAGGCGATCAGAACGGGTTTCTGCCAGCGCGTATTCATCGCCTATCCGTAATGGTTGTCGTGTCCGGCTCTAAACCAAGCGGCTGGCCTGCGCAATGCCGTCAGCGGGCCAATTCAGCCGGCGAGGGTGCGGTCAGTCGTCGCGCCCGAATAGCCAGTCACGGATGATGCGGCGGTCGATAAGCTCCAGCGAGCGATCGGGCGCAATGCGGTAGGTCTCGACGGCCCTCGTGCTGCCATCGATGCGGAACTCGTGCTTGAAGGTGCTTCCGATCGGCGATTTCGTCAGCTTTGTGCGCGGCTGTCCCCGATAGGTGATGCTGCCGGGAATGGGCTCCACATAGGGCGCCGGACCGACATAAGCGCCGGGCCCGCCGGTGCTGCATCCGGCGAGTAAGAGTGCAAGGGCTATTGTGGCCGATGATGCGAGCGTTCTCATCCTGTCCTCCCGAATACGAGCCCGAATACGCCAGTAAAAACGATATGAAGGCACGGCGGTTCCCCGAGACGCGCGCCCTCAGATGAATTCCGGCGCTACTTGTGCTTCGGACCCTGAATATCGTGGGCGACCCAGCGAAAGAAAAAGTAGATGAAGAGCGCAAAGATGAAAAGCGGGATGAGGTTTGCAAAACCGGACATGTGATTCTCGTTTCTCCCTCCCGGTCCCGGTCTAGCCGCAGCAAAGCCGTGAAGGCAAGGGAAAGGCGAGCGTGGCTGCTCACATATTAGTGTTTTCGCATGTCGGTTGGGAGCCGGCGGGGAGGGGCGGGAGAGATCCGGCGCACTGCCAGCGATGCCGGATCTTTCCGTCTCCCGCCGGTTTTCTGGAACGGGTGACTGGGTTGAATATGAACAACAACTGCCGATAGATATAGGCTGAGAAATCACCTCGAAAAAATTGTATTTCCGGCCGCGTCCCGTACAGCGCCATCGTTCCGATCAGCATAGACGCGGCTGGATGTAACTCGTTGAAACAGAACGGGATGTCGACCAGAATTTCGCTGTCGAAACCGCAGCAAGGGGAACTTTTTGTTCGCCAAGACATTTAGCCGGGCAGATACATGCCAACAGTGGAGGGTTACACATGCTCGGCACGATCCTTGTCATCCTGCTCATTCTGTTTCTGATCGGCGCATTGCCGAGCTGGGGATACCATAATTACGGTTACGGTCCGTCGGGCGGTCTGGGACTGGTTCTGGTGATCGTCCTGATCCTCGTGCTTCTCGGGCGTATTTAAAGTCTCGCCCCCCGGAAAATCGGCAGCAGCCCGTATCCGGCACATAAAGCGCCGGATACGGGCTCTGTTTTTCGAAATGACGCCTTGAGGCAAAAAGCCTCGCAATCTGAGGCGCTTAACGGAAATGACCCTGCTGTGTGATCTCGGGGTCCGAAAAAACAACACATTCCGAATGAACCCTCTTGCGCCCATAATGGATTCGTTCTAAATGCCCGCCATCGCTTGATTGATGAGCGTGTGAGGCCTCGTGGCGGAGTGGTGACGCAGAGGACTGCAAATCCTTGTACCCCGGTTCAATTCCGGGCGAGGCCTCCAAAAAAACTCCCACATTGGTGTTTTGTTGTATCTCCGGTCCGCGGATGTTACGAGCGCATGCTGTCTTCGGCGGCCATGCGGGAGGAGAATGTGGATCAGGGTGAGCGGGACATCGCGGGCGAGGGTGGCAAGAGAAGGCTTTGGCCGTGGCTGCTCGTGGGCGTTGTCAGTATCATGGCGATTTATGCCTATGTAACGACGATCGAGATGATTGAGGAGACGGCGCGGCTCTGGAGCGATCTCGTGCAGCTGTTCTGGTGGATCATGCCTGACATTCCCGCTTCCTGACGACCTATCCTGCGTCGATTGCGAGAAATTTGCATCATTCGCCTGCGCTTTTTGAGACGGGAGCCGATGAGCGCGCTTGAAAGCGCAGCGTCTGCCAACTATGAGATTGTTCTAACGGCCGGCTGCATCTTCCGGCCTGGGCTCAATTTTGGCCCCTATCCTTGAAATTGAGGCGATAAGGACATGATGGATTTCGAAACCGCACGCGCCAATATGGTCGACAGCCAGCTGCGCACGACCGACGTAACGTCGCACTCGGTGCTCAAGGCGTTTCTGAGCGTGCCGCGCGAGGCGTTCGTGCCGGCCGGCGTGCGCCAGATTGCCTATGTGGACGAAGATCTCCAGATCTGTCCCGCCCGGGATGGCCGTCCGGCCCGTTACATCATGAAGGCGTCGCCGCTGGCGAAACTTCTGCAGCTTGCCGCTGTTTCCAAGGAAGACGTGGTGCTGGAGATCGGTGGCGGTTGCGGTTATGCGGCCGCCATCCTGTCGCAGCTTGCCGGTTCCGTCGTGTCGCTGGAGAGCGACGAAGCTCTTGCCGCGCAGGCAACCGAAACGCTGGCGTCCCTCGGCTACGACAATGTTGCCGTCGTCACGGGTGATCTGGCCAAGGGCTATGCGAGCGAAGCGCCTTACGATCTCATCTTCCTCAATGGCTCGGTGGAAGAAGTTCCGGCGGCGCTGACGGACCAGCTGCGCGACGGCGGACGCCTTGTCGTTGTTGTCGGATATGGCAATGCCGCAAAGGCCACCGTCTATCGCCGTGATGGCAATAGCACATCTGCGGCGACATTCTTTAACGCATCGGTCAAGCCGCTGCCCGGTTTCGCCAAGGCGGCCGAATTCGTTTTCTAATCGGCTGACAATCAGCTGCCTTGTTAATGCCGGCGCGTATTTTTCGCGCCGGCTTTTTCATGTCCGAACCACTGTGCAGCACTTCTTCCCCGGTCCCCAGAGAAAGCTGTGCATCACCACGAAACGCATCGAATCACTGATTTAGTTCCTGATGCTGCTGACTTACACTAAGGGTGATTCGGGGTGTGCGTATTTCTGCCCCGTGAGACCTGGGACAGGGACAGCGGAGCGCCAAGGCACTTTTGCCCGTCATGTTTCAGAACATCGGCGCGACAACCATTTCGGTTGCCGCGAGGCGGTGTGCGAATTGAACAGGTCAAAGGCGCTTATGCCGTATCCAAGGGTGTGGCGGGTGCTTGAAAAAGTGGAAACCGGGGATTGATATGGCCCAGCCAAGCGTAGCGCGTGAACCGTCCATGGAAGAGATTCTGGCATCTATCCGCCGGATCATAGAGAGCAACGAACCCGGACCTGCCGGCGCGTTTTCGGGGCCCTTGCCGCCGGTTTACGATGATGAAGACGAGGCTGCGAGTGAGAGCCCGTTCCTTGCCGAGCCCGTCAGCCCGCCGGCCCGCGTTCCCCCCGCCGCAAATCAGCCTTATGGTGCACGCCCCGCGCCGGAATTTTCGCCGGTTTCCGCAAGTGCGGTAAGCGAACGGCAGGAAACCGCCGCGGAAAAGACCATGTCGCTTGCCGATGTCGCCGCCCGTGTGCGGGCCGCGGCCGAC
>NZ_JBQYSN010000098.1:0-18286 GCF_052686535.1 Agrobacterium sp. DKPNP3
CCTTCACGCTTTCGCCCTTTGCAACCAGCGCCTTGACCAGCGGTGTGCCGATGGTGCCGGTAGAACCGATCACAAGTATCTTGCCTGCCATCTCAAATCTCCTTAGTATCTAATTGAAACCATGTTTCGAAAACACAGATACTGCGTTGGAGAAATCATGAAAAGAGAGCACTTTTCGGTTAGCTGGTTTCCTTGCGGAAACCCTCCTGGCCTGAACGACGGAGCGTAGAGATGGAACATACCTATGACGTCTATGAGGATCGCTGCCCAACGCGCATGGTGCTGGATCGGATCGCTGACAAGTGGGCGCTGCTGATCCTCGACAAGCTGCGGCGTGATGCCGTTCGCTTCAACCTGCTACGACGCGAGATCAAGGGCATTTCGCAGAAGGTGTTGTCGCAGACGCTGAAGAAGCTCGAGCGTGACGGGCTGATTTCCCGGCAGGCCTTTCCAACGGTTCCTGTCACGGTCGAATATTCACTCACGCCGCTGGGACGCACGCTGACTGATACCGTGGCGGCGCTTGCCCATTGGGCGGAAGGCAATATGGACGCGGTGATGGCGGCGCAGCGGGCTTATGATGAGCGGGCGGTAATTTAGACGGCTTCGCTTTCGGGTAGCAACGGAAGCATGGGAGCGGCAAGCTCCTTTGTTGTTTCGTTTTGCAGACCGTCGCGTCCGGCATACGGAATTGGGTTTCGCGTATCTTCCACTCCCTCAAACGCTTTTACCGCGAAATCCGCGTCGACAGAATAATCGAAGACAGCGTGCGCTCCACGCCATCGAGCGCGCCGATGCGGTCGATCAGCCGGTCAAGCTCCAGGATCGACGGCGCGGACAGAATGGCAATCAGGTCGAAGGTGCCGCTAACCGAATGCAGCGTGATGACCTCCTTGATCGCGGCAAGTGCGGCGGTGACCGACGGCAGGGCCTTTGGGCCGATGGTAATCAACACATGGGCGCGCACCAGCCCGGAGAGATAGGTTTCCGACAGCCGCAGGCCATAACCCGCGATCACCCCCTCCGCCTCCAGCCGCTCGATGCGGGCCTGCACCGTGGTGCGGGAAAGGCCGAGCCGGCGCGCCAGTTCCGCCACCGGCATGCGGGCGTTTTCAGACAGGAGCGCAAGCAGCGCCCGATCCTTATCCGTTATTGCCATAATGACCAATCCTGTCGTCTAACTGCTTAATAATATCGGTCGTTCTGCACAAAGTGAAGCTCTGAATCGCAGCGAAGCCGCAATATGATTGTGCCCTATGAATTTTTTCTGCGGGGAACAAAAACATGAAAAACATTGTCGTCATCGGCGCGGGTAATATCGGCTCGGCCATCGCCTGGATGCTGGCGGCATCAGGCGACTATCGCATTACAGTCGCCGATCGCTCGGCCGATCAGCTGGCCAATGTGCCTGCTCATGAACGCGTCGATACGGAGATCGTCGACATCACGGACCGGCCCGCGCTTGAAGCGCTGCTGAAAGGCAAGTTTGCCGTGCTCTCCGCCGCGCCGTTTCATCTGACGGCAGGTATCGCCGAGGCGGCCGTCGCCGTCGGCACGCACTACCTCGATCTGACCGAGGACGTCGAATCCACCCGCAAGGTCAAGGCGTTGGCGGAAACCTCCGCGACGGCCCTCATTCCACAGTGCGGCCTCGCTCCCGGCTTCATCTCCATCGTCGCTGCCGATCTTGCCGGCAAGTTCGACAAGCTCGATAGCGTCAGGATGCGCGTCGGCGCCCTGCCGCAATATCCGTCCAATGCGCTCAACTACAACCTCACCTGGAGCACGGACGGGCTGATCAACGAGTATATCGAACCCTGCGAGGCCATCGTCGAAGGTCGCCTCACCGCCGTTCCGGCTCTGGAGGAGCGGGAGGAGTTTTCGCTCGATGGCGTTACCTATGAGGCCTTCAACACCTCGGGCGGCCTCGGCACGCTCTGCGCCACGCTGGAGGGCAAAGTACGGACGATGAATTACCGCACCATCCGTTACCCCGGCCACGTGGCGATCATGAAGGCGCTTTTGAACGACCTCAATCTGCGCAACCGCCGCGACGTGCTGAAGGACCTGTTCGAGAACGCGCTGCCCGGCACCATGCAGGATGTTGTCATCGTCTTCGTCACCGTCTGCGGCACCCGCAACGGCCGCTTCCTGCAGGAAACCTATGCCAACAAAGTCTATGCCGGCCCGGTTTCCGGCCGGATGATGAGCGCCATCCAGATCACCACGGCGTCAGGCATCTGCACGGTTCTCGATCTGCTTGCCGAGGGCGCGCTGCCGCAGAAGGGCTTCGTGCGACAGGAGGAGGTGGCATTACCGAAGTTCCTCGACAACCGGTTTGGCCGGTATTATGGCGCGCATGAGCCGCTGGCAAAGGTTGGGTGATTTAAAGGCACAGCATTGCCGCCGGTTTCTTCTCCCCGCCGGGGAGAAGGTGGCCCGAAGGGTCGGATGAGGGGGCAACCTCTCGATCTATCGCTAACGTCCCCCCTCATCCCGCTGCCGCGACCTTCTCCCCCTCGGGGAGAAGGCGAAACAGGCACCCGCTCGCTCCGGCGCGGGGGATCAGCGCTACGCTTACGTCCCGCAAAACGTCCTGAACACCCGCTCGTGGCTCATCGGCGGTTGCATGTAGACGGCATTGTCCGGCCGCTCGTCAAAGGGTGTCGCGATCGCCTTCAGCATGGCGTGGAAGGGCTCGAAATCATCCTCTTCCACCGCAGCCTCGATCAGCTCCTCGATACGGTGGTTGCGTGGGATGATCGCGGGATTAACTGAAAGCATTGCCGCTGATCTGTCTCGATCCGAAAGCCCCTCACGGCCAGCTCTTTCGCGCCAGCGCGCGAGGAACGCGTCCGCTCCGGCAAGGTCGATGAACATGCCGCGGAACGGTTCTACGTCGCCCTCAGCCGCATGGGAAAGACGCCGGAAGGTGAGCGTATAATCCGCCTCCGACGCCTGCATCAGCCCAAGCAGAGCCTGCACCAGATCCATGTCGCCCTCTTCCTCGGTGGTCAGGCCGAGCTTCTCGCGCATGCCGGAAAGCCAGCGTTTGGGAAAGGCGGCGGCAAAATCGGCAAGAACGGTATTGGCGAGTTCGGCGGCTTTTTCAACCTCCTGATCGAGCAGCGGCAGCAGGCATTCCGCCAGCCTCGCGACGTTCCACTGGGCGATGCCGGGCTGATTGTTGTAGGCGTAGCGTCCCTGCGCATCGATGGAGGAAAAGACCTTGTTGGGGTGATATTCATCCAGGAAAGCGCAGGGGCCGAAATCGATGGTTTCGCCCGACACCGCCATATTGTCGGTGTTCATCACGCCATGGATGAAGCCCACCATCATCCAGCGGGCGATGAGGTCGCATTGCCGTTGCGCAATGCCCTGCAGCAAGGCGAGATAGGGATTATCCGCCAATCTTGCCTCGGGATAATGCCGATCAATGACGTAATCCGCGAGGTGTCCGATCGCCTCGTTGTCTTCCCGCGCGGCAAAGAACTGGAACGTGCCGACACGGATGTGGCTTGCCGCAACGCGGGTAAACACGCCACCCGGCAGGCCGACCTCTCGCTGCACTCTCTCGCCCGTCACGACTGCCGCCAGTGCCCGCGTGGCGGGAATGCCCAGCGCAAACATCGCCTCCGATACGATATATTCGCGCAGCACAGGGCCGAGCGCCGCGCGCCCGTCGCCCCTGCGCGAAAATGGTGTCGGGCCGGAGCCCTTGAGCTGAATGTCGCGACGCTTGCCGTTCCTGTCGACCACCTCGCCGAGCAGGATGGCACGCCCGTCACCGAGTTGCGGCACGAAACCGCCGAACTGGTGGCCGGCATAGGCCATCGCCAGCGGCTCAGCCCCCTGCGGCACGACATTGCCCGAAAAGATCGCCGCCAGCCTGTCGTCATCGAGGCCTTCAACATCAAGATCAAGCTCGTCTGCCAGCGCGCGATTGAAGGCGATGAGACGCGGCGCCTTGACCGGCGTCGGCAGCACGGCGGCGCTGAAGCGTTCCGGAAGGCGCGCATAGGAATTGTCGAATTTCATCACGGTTAAACTCCCTGCTTTGCCCCTATATGGGGCGGGAAGACCTTGGATGCGAGCGATAAATGCCCATGTCGTTGCAATAGCCGCATTCAATTTTGCGCAATGAACTTTCCCGCGCCATCATCGTTGCTATGCTTGACCCGCAGAATGCCGAAAGGAAAGGAAAAGCAATGACCGTTGTTGAAGCCGTGACCGCCGAACCGGAAAGCGCCATCCGCACCATTCACATGGATCTGCCCGTCAACGCCACCTTCCATGTCTGGCTGAAGGCGAAAAAAGCGGCCGAGCCGGGGGCGGTTTCCTTTTCCAACCAGAATGGAAAATTTGCTGAAGTTTCAAGCATCAACACGGAAGAGTACGGATTTCGAATCTACCAGATCTTCGGCGGCGGCCACGTTGAACTAAGCTATGATACCGTCACGACGGCCGTGTCGGTCATCTACTGGTTCACCGCGTCCGATGTGCTGGAGACGGGCATTACGGTGGTTCATACCAAGCCTGATAATGCAGCGCCCGAACTACCCGGCAGCTATCATTTCCGCCCACCCTTCGGCTGGATGAACGATCCCAACGGCTTTGGCCGGTTCGAGGGACGACCGCATCTTTTCTATCAGCATTATTCGCATGGCCTGCGCTGGAACACGATGCATTGGGGTCACGCCGTCTCGTCCGACTACTTGCGCTGGCGGCATCTGCCGATCTTCCTGTTTCCGTCAGAGGATCTGACAACGCGGCCGGACAAGCGCGGCGGCGCCTATTCCGGCTCCACCATTCCGCTGGTCGAAGGGACAGGCATCCGGGTGTTTTTCACCGAGCAGGTGCAGGACCGCGTTCCCGAACAGCAAATCCAGCTGACGGCGACATCTTCCGATCTCATCATGGCGGGCCAGGCCGAGGTCATCCTGGGCCACCGCCCGGACGGACAGGGGCTGACGCCGGATTTTCGCGATCCTTACGTGTTCCGTGGTCCGGATGGCCTGTGGAAGATGGTGCTTGGCAGCCAGAGCGACGGCGGCGGCGTCATCCTGCTTTACGAAACGCTTGATCCCACCGCCGCTTCCGGCTGGACCTATGTCGGCAAGCTGTGGGTGGAAACCCGCTACAAGACCACGGCCATCGAATGCCCCTGCCTGCTGCCGCTCGACGGCCCGGCCAATGCGCGCTCCACGCGATGGGTGCTTGTCTACGGTCTGATGCATTCCGAAGATCCGGAAACCGGCCGCAAGAACCTGACCATGGCCGATGTGGGCTGGTTCGACGGCAAGACATTCACCAAGGAATTCGGCCAGGAACTTGACTTCGGCACGGATAACTATGCCTTCCAGGCGTTTCTGGATGGTGACAGCATCATCGGCATCGGCTGGCTGGCCAACTGGGCCGACGCCAATCCCGAGATTGATTTCCCGACCTCGATGACGCTGCCGCGCCGGATTCATTACGCGAATGGCGAGCTTCTGACCCCGCCCATCGGCGCGGCGGAAAGCCTGCGCAGCCACATCCTCGACCGCACACGCCTTGCCAATGGCGAACGCGTTCCCTTCACGACCGGTGCGGTGGAAATCCTGTTCGAGCTCACCTCCCCCGGCGCGCCCTTCGAACTGGAACTGGACCATCCCACCGTCAAGCTTGGCGTCGTGTCCGATGAAACCGGGCTGTGGATCCGCCATGAGGATGGGCGCACCGGCCCCTCTCCGCATTACATCGCCAGGGGCGCCAAGGCCTCCCGCGTCCGCATCTTCCTTGATTACGGCTCCATCGAGGTTTTTGCCAATCGCGGGCGCTATGTCGGCACCAAGCGGATCGAGGGATTCGAGCCCGTGCGTTCGGCATTGCTGAAGGCTGCTCCCGATACGGTCGCGCATGCGACCAGCTGGGCGCTGAAGCCGTGAGGAACCTTTTGGCGGACTGGGCGGTTGATAGACTGAAACCGCCCGTTCCGCCGAAAGGAGAGAAGGCATGACCAAAATTCGCGATACCAGCGACCCGATCCTGTTTCCCACCGAAGCCAATGAAAACAAGACCGAGAAAAAACGAGCAGGCAAGGGCATCGTCATCATCATTGGCGCGATCGCCATAATGGCATTTGTCGTCTATCTGGTGGCTATTACCATCGCCACCACTCAGTCTTAGAAGACCTAACCAGAGGGGCGCGCGGCGGTCTAGGGCCGCTCGCCCCTAAGCCCGCTTGTGGCCATAACCGCGAGCACGGACACAACAACCCCGATCCCGTAAAGATAGATCATCGGCATCGTCACATCGCCCAGCTCGATGTTCTCAACAAGGCTGCTTGCAGCAGCGACCGTACCACTTGCGCCGGCGCCGGCTGCCGAACCGAGGGTCGCGACTGTCGGCAGCAGCGCGCCGGTCATCTTGCGCTCTTCCTCTGGCGCAGCCTCCATGGCCGCCTGGCTGATGCCCGCCCACGACATGCCGAAGGCGGAGCCGATCAGAATCTGCCCAAGCAACATTTCGCCCCAGTTTCCGGATGCAAGCCCCAATCCCAACAGGATGCAACCCGGCACCATCTGATAAGGGCCATAATGCAGGCAGATTTCCCGCAGGCGGGCGGATCGCAGACTACCGATCAGCATTGCGACGAAACTCCAGGCAAGCGGCATCGTCACCACGATGAAGCCTGCAAAAGTTGGCTCATGATTCCACAGATTGATGGCGACGTAAGCGAGATAGACGCTGCCGAGTGCATGCGCATAGGACATCAGGAACAGCACCCAGAAGCCGCTGCCGAGCACCGTCTTCAACCGGAAGGAATCCTTCGGGAACAGACCGACGGAGGGTTGAATTCCAGCGCGCAGCGATGCCCAGAGCAGTGCCGCCCCGGCGAGCAACGCGGCCGCCCGCAAGCCTGCACCCTCAAACGCGGATGGCGCGGAGAAGGCCAGCGCCCCGGCAAGGCAAAGCAACAGTGGCACCAGCGGTTTACGCGGCGCCACAACCGGGCGCTCGGCCGAAACGGCGATGGTGGTATAGGCCACCAGCAGCACGATCAGCGGCGCCGACAGCAGAAAGGTCGCGCGCCACGAGACATGTTCGGTGGCATAGCCGCCGGTGAGCGGGCCGACGAAGGAGGCGACCGCCCAGATTCCCGCCTCGATGGCGAAGACTTTCGGCAGAAGGCCCGAGCGGAAGCCTGCGGGTATGAGGCTGTAGCAGACGGCGACGATCAATCCATCAGCCAGACCCTGCAACGCGCGGCCGACGACAACCCACAGAAATTCCGACGCAATGGCCGAGAGAACCGACCCGAGCGAAAACAGCAGGCAGCAGAGAAGCAGCACCCCACGCGCGCCGAACCTTTCGCGAAACAGCACGGCAGTGACCCCGCCAGCAACCGATCCGACGAAATAAAGACTGTAGGCCCAGCTATAGAAGGCGGCACCACCAATCTCCTTGACGGCGACCGGCAGGGCCGTCACCACCGCGAACTGATTAAAGGCGTGCAGGCCAATTCCGGAGGAGATGACGGTCAGAAGCGAGAGATTCGCCCCACTCAGCAATTCACTCCAGCCGTTTTTCTCCGTCATTTCCACACTCGACAAAGCCGTATCCTTTCCACTTCCGTGACACGGCGGGGAAACTAGAACCTCAAGCGTGATTGAGGTCAAGACGCCTTTTGCAGCTCAGGTGAAAGTAATCGTCGGGCAGCAGGAACCTGCCGCCCGGCCAGTCGTTTGACCATTGAACAGACGAAAGGAAACCGTCATGGACCCCAAGAAAATCCTGCCCGGCACCGAAGATGCGATGAATGAGGATCTGATCGATCTCGACATCGACGCCCTGCCCGCCAAGGGCGAAATTCCACAGTCCATCGAACACGACATCGAGGAAGAGGAAGCCGAGAGCGAAGACGACCCTTATCAGGAAAGCGACGAAGCACTCCCTGACGATGACGAGGAACGGGTGATCAACCGCAATCCGTCCCGTGAAGGCGGAGCGTTCGACGAGGTTTAAGCGTCTGGCGGGCGGGCTGCGAGACGTTTCAACATGTAACGTTGATGGTCCTGCCCGCCGAAGAACACAGCCAGACCATTTCTTTCGGCTCATCAACATCGAAATAGAATATCGCCTGATGTTTTGTTACCCGGCGAAGGCCGGGCAACACGTTGGGCAACAACGTCCCCTGGAAGGGAGCGGTACCGAGCGACTTCATGTCGCCCTCAATCGCGGTGATACGCTGGACTGCCCTTTCGAAGGCGTCCGCCAGTTCATCGCCAAGGTCGAGGCAGGACTGAACGAGATGATCGAGAATGAGGCCCAGGTCCTCATCGGTCTGTGTCGAGCGCCAGACCTTAAAGGCCATAAGCCGACTTTCGGTCAGCCATCATCGCAGCGGTTCGTTTTTCGCCCTCTTCCACCGATACAAAACCGCCTTGTCTACGGTTATCAAGCAGATCTTGGAGAACCGCAAGCTCCGCCTCTTTGAGTTCTGTTTCCTGTCGGACCAACTCCAGTCCCCGCTGCACCGCTGCGCTAAGGCTGGCATATCGTCCTTCTTCCACAAAGTTACGGGCGAAGATGTCCTGTTGGTTAGAAATAGAAACGGAGGCCTTGATGGACATTGCGAACTCCCTTCGGTGTGGATGCTACTCCGCAGCACATTTCTGCTGATTCAACCAGCATCTACCTGTTCAAAACTCCCTCTCCGGCGAATAACCCGCCTCGCGGATAGCCGCTTCTGCGGTCGCGGCGTCGCCCGTTACGGTGAGTTTATGAGCGTTGAGGTCGATGCTGACCGACGCGTCGGGAAGCACTTCGGCAAGCGCGCCACGCAGGGTTTTTTCGCAATGGCCGCAGGTCATGTCGGGAATGAGGAAGGTGGTTGCAGTCATGGTCTTCTCCTTTGGCCGGCGTCGAGTTTTCGCGCCCGCTCTTTTTTCACGGTCAATGGGTACTGGTGAGCTTGCCGTCTGTCTTGTCGGCGCCTGCGAGATCATCAAGGATGGGGCAATCGGGGCGGTGATCGCCGCCGCAGCAATGGGCGAGATGGGAGAGCGTTTTCACCATGCTTTTCATCTCGGCGATTTTCTGCTCGAGATCCGCGATATGGCCGAGTGCAATGTCCTTGACCGCTGAACTCTCGCGGCTCTTGTCCTGCCAGAGTTTCAACAGCGTTTCGGTTTCTTCCAGCGAAAAACCGAGCGTTCGCGCCCGCTTGATGAAGCGCAGATTATGCACATCCTGCGTGCCATAGACGCGGTAATTATTGCCGGTGCGCGCCGCGGGCGTGATCAGCCCGATCTGTTCGTAGTAGCGGATCATCTTGGCGGAGACGCCCGATGCCTCCGATGCCTGGCCGATATTCATGTCGTCACCTCTTTCGTCGCAACCTGTTCCCGCTTCCACGTCGGCACGCCGGGCCCGATGTTGAAACCCGGCAAGATACTGTCAATGATGTTGCCGATGGCAGGACGATTGTCTGTCTCGGTCATGGGAAATCCCCTTTCAACCCCTATGTAGGGATTCCCATGATGGGAAGGTCAAGAGAAGAAGGATTTTTTTGCTGCGAACAAAATCGCGAGCGCCGCTACCAACCAAAGGCCGATGAATACGGCAGCCGCCGCGCGGCTGACGGGACGCATGGGGACTGTCCTCAAAAAGAGTGTCTGCAGACCCTATGCTTGATCTGTCACGGCTAGGCAATGGTTTCTAAGACACCACGCGTCTGGCCAGATAAATCGTTGTCCCGCCGCATTGCGGATCGCTGCTGACGTGATCGAGAAGGCGGAAATCATGCGCGCGCAGCAAACCTTCATACTCTTGACGCGAAAGGCTCGCGTGATAAAGGGGCTCCCCGCGAAGGGTGCCTAATGCTTCGCCATGTTCGGGACCCGCAGTAAACATCAACGCCGCACGCTCATTGGCGTGAAGATGGAAGACGTCAAACATTCGCCGTTGATCGTCGGGTTTCAGATGGAAAAAGCTGTTCCAGGCAATCAGACCATCGAACCGCCGCCCGAGGCCCAATTCGCGCATATCGGCCACCGCCCAGAAATTTGCGGGAAACCGGCCGCGGCAAAGTGCGATCAGCGGCATCGACGCATCGATCCCGCTGACATCGTAGCCCTTAGAAATGAGGTAGCCCGCGATTGGCTCTCCAGAGCCGCAACCTATGTCGAGGATCGAGCCGCCATCGGGCAAAAGCGAGGTAAACCTGTCGAGCCAGTTTTTTTCGACAAGAGACCGATCGCGCTGTTTATCGAAATCAGCGCCGTGTTCGGTATAGAGCCTGATGACGTTACGAGAGGCGTCACACATGGGCCCATCCCTCCCTTTATGATTTTTCCGCTACCGATGCACCGCCAGCCGCGGAATATCGCGCAGGAAAGCGTCGCGCACTGCGGGGCCGAGCGGCTCGTTCGAGGGCTTGTCGGAAACGCGCAGTCTTGCAAAGACGATGTGCTGGCCCTCACGCTCCGCCCAGCCGACGAACCAGCCGAAAGGACGGCTGCGGTCGGGATTGCCCTTTTCGTCGCGGATATATCCGGTGCCTGTCTTGCCATGCACGCTCCAGCTCTCCGGCGCGTCGAAGACGGGGACGATGGCGCGCGTCTTTGCCTGCGCGTCGCGGGAAAAAGGCAGGTTGCCGGCGAGCAGCCGACGCAGGAACCCAACCTGTTCAACCGGAGAAATGGTAAGCGATGCGCCGAGCCAGGAATGGGTCAGCCCGTTATTCTTTCCCGGTTCCCCTGAGACATCGGCATTGCCGTAACCGAGGCGCTTCACATAGGCGGCGAATTTTTCCGGACCGAGGCGGCGGGTGATTTCGCGGGAATACCACAGGACCGAATCCTGCTCCCAGATCGTCGGATCGACGGTCTTGCGGTCAGAAGCACGCGCTTCCACGCCCGGTTTCCAGTCCCAGGCGGGCGTCTTTTCATCCTGAAGAATGCCGGCATCGTAACCGATCAGCGCCAGCGGCACCTTAAAGGTCGAGGCCGGCGCGACACGCTGATCGCAGGCGCCCTGCTGATTGATGATGGCGCCCGTCTCGATTGACGTGACCAGCGTGCACTCGAACGCCTGCGGCGGCTGCTGGGCGGAAGCGGAGAGCGGGAGAAGGCCCGGAAGGGCAAGGCATGAAAGAAGGATGGCGGGCAGCCGGTATCGCATGCGTTTTGATGTCCCTCGTCCGCATTTTGCGGATCATTTGCCGGAATGGTGAAAAGCGGTTTAGGAAAACGATGGGGCAGGAATAGGACCAAGACGAAATTTGCCGTTTTTGATCACGTCCGCTCTTTTTCCGCCGCCTTCTCGCCAACTGTCAGCGGCCAGTCGACCACATAATCCTCGAAGTCGTCAACATCCACATCGGCCTCGCTGACCGTGCGTCCCCGCGCGGAAATGCCCGCCTGATGCACCGTTTCCGTGTCGCCGGAAACGAGATAGTGCCACCAGTACAAATCCTTGCCATCGCGCACCAGTGCATAGGCGCAGGTGGGCGGCAGCCAGCCGATCTCGTGAACCTTCTTCAGGTCGAGCTGGATACAGTCAGGCACGGTGGCGCGGCGGTTTTCGTAATCGGAGCACCGACAGCTCTCACCGTCGAGCAGCACGCAGCGCACCGAGGTGAATACGACTTCGCCGGTGTCCCAGTCTTCCAGCTTGTTGAGACAGCAAAGCCCGCAGCCGTCGCACAGGCTTTCCCATTCCTCGCCGGTCATCTCCGTGAGTGTTTTGGTTTTCCAGAACGGCGCGTCATTCATCGTTAACATTTCCGTTTCATTTTGATCGCTGGACCGGCGTGTTTAACCAGTCCCTAATCCATTATATCGTATCGCCAAAGGCTGGGTTGTACGATATTTTAGCATTTTGGCAGGCGGCGAAGGGGTCATTGGCCCGCGAATTACCGCCACGTCAAGCAATTCCGACATAACCATGCCACGGTTTTGCGTCGGGAATGGGTTGAAGCGCAGAAATACCGACGGCCGCATTGCCTTGAACAGGAAAACATCGCCAGGTGCAGGACGAAAAAGACGATAAAAAAGGCCGGAAAAAACGGCACATCCTGCTCCGGATCGATAGCTTCATCGATAGCGGCCTGTGGACGGCTGGCGCGCGGCTGGTTGATTTCTGGGAAGATGTCACCATCGCCTCGCGCAAGCTGCATGTCCGCGGCTGGAAGAAGCTCCTTGTCAATCTCACCTGCGACGCGCTGACTTTCGGAACCGCTGGCTCCGTCGTGCTGCTGGCTCTGGCCATGCCAGCCTTTGAGGAAACCAAGAAGGACTGGCGTTATAGGGGTGATTTCGCCGTCACCTTCCTCGACCGTTATGGCAACACCATCGGCCATCGCGGGATCATCCATGAAGATTCCGTACCGATCGACCAGATGCCGGATCATTTCATCAAGGCGGTGCTGGCGACCGAGGACCGGCGCTTCTTCGACCATTTCGGTATCGATTTCATCGGCCTTGCCCGCGCCATGAGCGAAAACGCGCGTGCCGGCGGCGTGGTGCAGGGTGGCTCGACGCTGACGCAGCAGCTCGCCAAGAACCTGTTTCTGACCAATGAGCGCTCGCTGGAGCGCAAGATCAAGGAAGCCTTCCTCGCGCTGTGGCTCGAGACCAACATGTCGAAGAAGGAAATCCTCTCCCTCTATCTCGACCGCGCCTACATGGGCGGCGGCACCTTCGGTGCTGCTGCGGCGGCGCAGTTTTACTTTGGCAAGAACCTGACCGACGTGACGCTGGCCGAATCCGCCATCCTTGCGGGCCTGTTCAAGGCGCCGGCCAAATATGCGCCGCACGTCAACCTGCCGGCGGCGCGCGCCCGCGCGAATACCGTTCTTTCCAACCTCGTGCAGAGCGGGCTGATGACTGAGGGCCAAGTGGTCGGCGCGCGGCGCAATCCCGCTACCGTCATCGACCGCGAAGACGTCAAGGCGCCCGATTATTTCCTCGACTGGGCTTTCGACGAGGTGCAGCGTCTGGCCGCCGAGGGCAAGTTCAGGGATCACACCGTCGTTGTGCGCACCACCATCGATACCGGCCTGCAGCAGGCGGCGGAACAGGCGATGGAAATGGAGCTCCGCGAATATGGCGAGGGTTACCGCGTCAAGCAGGGCGCGATCGTGATGATCGAAAATGGCGGCGGCATTCGCGCCATGGTCGGTGGGCGGGACTACGGCGAAAGCCAGTTCAACCGCGCCACGGCGGCGCTGCGGCAGCCGGGTTCGTCGTTCAAGGTCTATACCTATTCGGCCGCCATGGAAAAGGGCATGAAACCGGAAACGCTGATCTCGGATGCGCCGGTGACGTGGCGTGGCTGGTCGCCGCAGAATTACGGCCGCTCCTATGCCGGCAAGGTCACGCTGCAGATGGCGCTTGCCAAGTCCTATAACACCGTGCCGGTGCGGCTCGCCAAGGACGTGCTCGGCACGCAGGTCATCGTTGATACCGCAAAAGCAATGGGCGTCGCTACGCCGCTGCGCAGCGACAAGACCATTCCGCTCGGCACGTCCGAAGTGACGGTTCTCGATCAAGCTACCGCCTATGCCGTGTTCCCGGCCGGTGGCATGCAGTCGCGCCGCCACGGCATCGAGCAGGTCCTGGATTACGAGGGCAACGTCCTTTACGATTTCAGCCATAACGAGCCGCCCGCCAAGCGCGTGCTGTCAGAAGATGCCAATGCGAAGATGAACCAGATGCTGGTAACCATCCCGGTCATGGGCACGGCCCGGCGGGGCGCGCTTGAGAACGGCATCGTCTCCGGCGGCAAGACCGGCACCTCGCAGGCCTATCGCGATGCCTGGTACGTGGGCTTTACGGGCAATTACACGACCGCCGTCTGGTTCGGCAACGACGAGTTCACCCCGATGAATAACATGACCGGTGGCGCCCTGCCCGCCATGACCTTCAAGCGGCTGATGGATTACGCCCATCAGGGCATGGAGCTGCGCCCCATCCCCGGTATCCAGAACCCGCTGCCGACGGGCGCCCGCCCGCAGCCCTCTGCCGAAGTGGCGGCCGCCTCAACGAATACGCCTACCATGCCGGCGCTCACGCGCCCTCGCTCGCTTTCAGCCGAAGCCACGCGCGTCATTCGCTCAATCGGACGGAAGATGAAGGAGGCGACAGCGCTGAGCGTGACGACGCAGAAGGTGGCGGATGCTTCATCGCATGAAGGCGGCGATGCCACGCGGCGGTGAGGTTATGGCGCGGTAAAGACGGTTGGGGAGCCTGTGGCTCACCCCATCTGCCCTGCCGGGCGACGCCTCACATCACCAACACCGCCCTCGCGGTCCCCACGACCGCATCCGTCAGTCCCTTCAGCCGCTCCGCCGCAAGCCGGTTGACCTGCCAGTAGAGAGGCGTATCGAGTGGCGTGCCGGGGACGACCTCGACCAGCCGCTGCGCCGTTAAATGTTCTGCGACAAGCTGCACGGGATTGAGGCCCCAGCCCATGCCGGCCAGGCTTGCCTTCACGAAACCGTCTGTCGAAGGCAGCCAATGGGTGGGATAAGAGACATCCTTGCCCAACACCTTTCTGATCCAGTTCGCCTGTAGACGGTCCTTCTGGTTGAAAGTGAGCCCCGGCGCGCGGGAAAGCGATGCTGATGTCACGCCCTCGGCGAAATGGCGGGCCATGAAATCGGGGCTCGCTGTCGCGTGGTAGCGCAGCACGCCGAGCGGCGTCACGCGGCAGCCCTGCACGGGCTTGTCATGGGCGGTGACGGCGGCGAGCACCCTGCCCGCGCGCAGCCACTCCACCGTATGATCCTGATCATCCACCGCAATGTTCACGAGATAGTCGCTCCCGCCGGTGAATTTCGATACCGCATCGAGAAACCACGTACCGAGGCTGTCTGCGTTGGTGGCAATGTTGAGCGTGACGGGCTCGCGTGCCACGCCGGAATCGGCAAGCGCCGGAAGCCGTTGGAACAACTCGCTCTCCAGCATGCCGACATGGTCCATGTGGCGACACAGCCATTCGCCCTTTTCCGTCGCCACACAGGGGTTGCCACGCACGATCAGCACCACGCCCATCCGCTCCTCCAGCTGCTTGATGCGCTGGGAAACGGCGGAAGGCGTGACGTGCATAGCTTGCGCCGCCTTCTCGAAGCTGCCGGTCCGGGCGACAAACGCAACGGCGCGCAGGGAAGAATAGTCCAACATTAGCGCTGCTTATCCTGATTGAGATCGTTTAATTTGATTAATCCATACCGCGCGAATATCCAAGGTCTCAGGCGAGCGACGGATGTGGCGATGGCTGGCTTCAGCCGTGACAACGAAAGGCAGGAATGCGCATGAACATGCAGATCTTCTTCACCGGGCTCACCATGGGTCTCAGTCTGATCGTTGCCATCGGCGCGCAGAACGCCTTCGTGCTGAAACAGGGGCTTGCCCGCTCGCATGTCTTTGCCGTCTGCGCCACCTGCGCGATTGCAGATGCACTGCTGATTACCGTCGGTGTGTTCGGTTTTCAGCGGATCAGCGCGATCATGCCGGCGCTCGATCCCGTCATGCGCTATGCAGGAGCCGCCTTCCTCCTCTGGTACGGCGCTAAAAGCCTGCATTCGGCGCTACGTTCATCCGAGGTGCTTTCCATCAGGGAGCGGCAGGAGACGAGCCTGTGGCAGACGCTCGCCATTTGTCTCGCGCTCACCTTCCTCAATCCACATGTCTATCTGGATACCGTCGTGCTGCTCGGCACTATTTCCACGCAGTTTCCCGGTTTCGAAAAGACTTTTGCGGCAGGTGCCGCCACCGGTTCGCTGCTGTTCTTCTTTTCGCTGGGTTACGGCGCGCGCTGGCTGCGGCCGATCTTCGAGAAGCCATCGGCCTGGCGCACGCTCGAAGGTGTGATCGCCGTCACCATGTGGGCCATCGCCTTCAAGCTCGTCATGGGTGCCTGAAGCCCGGAATGGGAGACGCCACGCACTTTCAAGAGGACTAAACAAGCGGCGCCATTTTCCAAACGGGGAATCAGTGATAGTCCTCGACCTGTTCGAAAATGGGAAAGCAGCGTGTTTCGAGTTCCATTCCTTGTTGGCATTGCCCTTCTGATCGCCTTTGGCGGCGGCATTGCCGCGACGATGGCTGCGCTTGAAGCCACGTCTGGCTTTGGATCGATCCGCATCGGCTCCTGGGATGCGTTTCCCGAAGCGCAGACGATCGAGGCCGATCCTTATGCCAAGTCGCACCGGGCCGATGCCGGCCGGCTGCTTTATGGAACCGCCGAAGGCTTGTCTTTTACAGCCGCGGTGGATAGCGACGGCCAGCGCCTGACCGGCGAATGCCGCTACCGGCTGGCGGGCACCGTGCCGCCCGCGCGTTTCTGGACGATTTACACGGCCGATCAGCAGGGCAACGTTCTGGCTGAAGATGCCGGGCGACCCTTCGCGCTGAACTCCCGCACGCTGCTGCGCAGCGCCGATGGCGGCATCGACATCACCATCGCTGCGGACGCTCAAACCTATAATTGGCTGGCGGTGCCGCAGGGTCAGACCTTCAAGCTCGTGATGACCCTGCTCGACACACCGATTGCCGGCAGTTCCGGACTGATCGACATCACCATGCCGCAAATTCGCAAGCTGGGGTGTGGCAATGCTTAGGGTCCTGCTCGCCATCGTCACCGGTCTCGTCGGCGCGGCTGTGCTGCATGTCATCATTCTTCTGGCGATACCGCATTTCAGCAACCGCGACGCCTATACGCGCGCCGTGGCGGAAGGAAAGCCGCATGTCTTTCACCTGCTGGAGGAGACGACGGAGAAAAAGACCCTCGGCAGCGGCGATCCCTTCATGCGCGTCGCGGTCTGCACCTTCAATATCGAAGAACAGCCGATCCGCCTGACGGCCATCGGTGCTGTGCCCTTCTGGTCGGTTGCGGTTTACGACAAGGCGTCGAACGAGGTCTTCAGCATGAACGACCGCACGTCTGCGGGTGGCGAAATGGATATTCTTGTCGCCGATGCGGTTCAGATCGCGGCGATCCGCAAGGCGCAGCCGCCCGCGCTTGCGCAGGCCATTCTGGCGGAATCGGATCAGACGGAAGGATATGTGGTGTTGCGGACCATGGTGCCGCAGCCGAGTTTCGGCGAAGAGGCCGAGCGGTTCTTAAGCGAGGCAAAGTGCCAGCCGACACCGTGGAAATAGCCCCGCGTCATTGCTGATAATCACGACGTTAGGGCGGTATCCGTCGTGGAGTTGCCGTTGCGCACGACCTTGCCTGCCGGCTCGGTATCGCGTTTTTCATATCGAACGCCGGTGAACAGCACGACTTTTGCCGGGCCAATCATCCGCTCCGCAAGCTCTGTCGGACGCAGATGCCGCTTTGCCGCGGCTATTGGAATAATCTCTGCCATGCTTCATCTCCTCTTCGGGACATGAGTGTCAATGTTGCCCATGGGAACCGCGCAGGCCTCATCCTGCGTCGGGAATGTCATCACCATCACATTGCGCATAGGCCAGCCCACAGACTGGTATGTGCACGATCCAAAATTACGAGAGCGTCTTAGAACGGGATCGTGCGCAGATTCAGGCTTCGCATGCCATTTTTGTATTTATTCCGTCCGTTAGAATAACATGGAATCCTAATACTGCCCATGAAATTACAAACAGACAGAGGTTAATGTTTCGTTAACCCTAATTGTTGCAGCCTCATTTCTTTCTCGTTGGGCCACACCCGTTGAAAACCAGGGCGATGCGGCAAAGTTCCATCGCTTTTCCGGCATCATCAAGGCTTTAAAATTTCCTTGTTGAAAGTGGCGGATTCCCCCTTGCCGACCCCCATAGTTAACAGGACGTCAACGCATTTGCTCTAATTTGAGCCGATATTGTGTTTGCGTTTGTTGGGTAGTGCGTTGACCGACCGGTTTCGAGAACTTGAGAGGCCAAGAGCCGTGAGGAAGAAAGATGTGGTGCTTATGGCCACGGTGACGAATTTCGAGACTATTTCCCATCCGTCAAAAACGGACCTTCGGCAGTTCGCAGAACTCTTCATGCCGCTTTTCAATGCCTCCACGGATGAAGCAAAGCGGGAGGCAATCGCCGCGCTTTCCCAGCATCCAGCCGTGCCTTCCGCCGTCGCTTTCTTCATCGCCTGCCAGCCTATTTCGCTTGCGGCGCCCTTCCTCATTTCCTCCAAATGCCTTGATGACGATACGCTGATAACTGTTGCCCGCACGCAAGGGGCAGCCCATGCGCGCGCTATCGTCCGGCGCGAGGACCTCTCCCCCACCGTCATCGATGCGCTTGTCGGCCTTCGCCACGCGGAAGATCTGAAGCGGCCA